>CAZNBR010000113.1:0-7464 GCA_964571315.1 uncultured Syntrophaceae bacterium | reverse complement strand
AAATCTTAATGATACAGACTTGTCAAGATTTCTCCCTGCGGTCGAAATGACAAATAATAATCATTCAACCCTCTCGCCTGGATGCCGGATCAAGTCCGGCATGACATTTGATATGTTTAATTGCCGGAGTAATAATAAAACGAAAAAACCATTTTTTTGTCAAAAATATCCAGGAAGGTGTCCGTATGAGAAAGTATAACGTTGCTGTTGTGGGGGCGACAGGAGTTGTCGGAACAGAGATGATCAGTACGCTGGAAAATAGAAATTTCCCGGTAGGGGAGCTTACCCTCCTTGCCTCGGAACGATCCCTGGGCAAGGAACTGACCTTCCGGGGGAAGGAATACCCCGTCAGGGTTCTGAACGATGATTCCTTTAAGGGAATAGAAATAGGGCTGTTCTCCGCCGGGGGAAGCATCAGCGAGCGGTTTGCACCTGTAGCGGCACGGGAGGGCTGCGTGGTGATAGACAACACCAGCGCCTTCAGGATGGAGCCGGATATCCCCCTGGTTGTCCCCGAGGTAAATCCCGAAGCGATAGGCGAATACCGTAAGAGAGGAATTATAGCAAATCCCAATTGTTCGACCATACAGATGGTTGTGGCGCTGAAACCTATCCATGATGCGGTCGGCATCAGGCGTATCGTGGTGTCCACGTATCAGGCTGTTTCGGGTACCGGCAAGGAGGCCATTGAAGAGCTGGTGGCACAGACACGGGCGCTCCTCGCCATGGAAGAGCCCGAAATAAACGTGTATCCGCACCGGATAGCGTTCAACTGTCTCCCCCACATAGATGTATTTCTGGAGAACGGGTATACCAAGGAGGAGATGAAGATGGTCAATGAGACCAGGAAGATTCTGAAGGCCCCCTCCATCGCTGTCACCGCCACGACGGTGAGGGTTCCGGTCTTCTACGGCCACTCGGAATCGGTCAATATCGAGACGGAGAAGAAGATCACCGCGGACGAGGTGAGAGCGTTGCTTTCACATGCCCCCGGGGTTGCCGTGGTCGATGATCCTGCCACGCTCAGCTATCCCCTTGCCAGTGATGCGGCCGGGAAGGACGACACCTTTGTCGGGAGGATCAGGGAGGACGAATCCATTCCGAACGGCATAAATATGTGGATTGTCTCCGATAATATACGAAAGGGCGCCGCCCTGAATGCTGTACAGATAGCGGAGATACTGATCGACAAGTATCTGGATTGATCCATGAGGGTAACGGGAGGATGCGCGAGGGGCAGAAAGATATATGCCCCGAAGAGCGACAAGATCAGGGTGACCTCCGACAGGATCAGGGAGTCACTCTTTGATATTCTCCCTTCCATGGAAGGGACGCTGTTCCTTGATATTTATGCCGGTACGGGCAGCGTGGGCATTGAGGCGCTGAGCAGGGGGAGTTCCGGAGCCGTTTTTATTGAAAGAGAGCCGCTCCATGCAGGGGTGCTTGAAAAGAACCTCAGGCTGTGCGGGTTTGAGGAATCGTGCGAAGTGGTTACCACTTCCGCAGAGAGAGGAATCCGCCTCCTGTCGGGGCGTAAACAAAGATTCGATGTCGTGTTCGCTGATCCTCCCTATGACAGAGGGCTGGCAGTCGACCTTCTCGGTTTGCCCGGGGTAAGTGATCTGGTTGCAGCGGGAGGCGTCCTGGTTATCGAGCATTCCTTCAGAGAAGACGTAACGGTCAGTGATATGTTTGTTCCGGCGGATCAGAGGCGATATGGGGATACGGTACTATCTTTTTTGAGACCGAGCAGATGAGGGAGGGAACAAGATGGGAAATGTTGCGGTATATCCCGGTTCATTTGACCCCATAACAAACGGTCACATGAATATCATTGAGAGGGGACTGGGTCTATTTGACAAGATCATTGTAACGGTCGGCCTCAATCCGAACAAGAAGACGCTCTTTTCCGTGGAAGAGAGGATCTCCATGATCAGGGAGTCCCTTGGGGATAATCCCCGGGTTAAGGTTGATTCCTTTTCCGGTCTTCTTGTCGATTATGTTGAAAAATCAAAGGCGCACTGTATCTTAAGGGGCCTCCGGGCCATGTCTGATTTTGAGTATGAATTTCAGCTGGCCCTCATCAACAGGAGGCTGAACAGAAAGATAGAGACCGTGTTCCTGATGACCGGAGCCAGCTGGTTCTACTGCAATTCCGGCATCGTAAAGGAAGCTGCCGGGTTGGGCGGATCGGTAAAGGGGATGGTCCCCGATGTCGTTTTGAAAAAATTGAAAGAGAAATTCCCTGGTATGAACGGTAACAATTCTGGAAGATGACAGAGATATCTGTGGAATGGGGGACATACTATGAAATTTGCACAAAGGGTGGAGAGGATACAACCCTCGCCGACGCTCGCCATCACCGCGAAGGCCGCCGCCCTCCGAACGGAGGGGAGGGATATTGTCAGTTTCGGTGCGGGCGAGCCTGATTTCGATACGCCGGCGAATATCAGGGAAGCGGCTATCAGTTCAATACGGGACGGATTTACCCACTATACGCCGGTGGGGGGCATACCGGAACTCAAAGACGTCATTATTGAAAAGCTTAGGCGCGACAACGGGCTTGCCTATACCAGATCGAAGATCGTGGTGTCCTGCGGTGCGAAGCATGTCCTGTACAATCTCGCGCAGGCCCTGTTCGAGGAGGGTGACGAGGTTATCATCCCGTCCCCCTACTGGGTCTCCTATCCGGACATTGTCCTGCTTGCGGGGGCGACGCCCGTGATTCTCGAGACGCGGGGGGCGGACGGCTTCAAGATAACCCCTGACCGGCTCGAAGAGACGATTACGGCTCGAACAAAAGCCCTTGTCCTCAACAGTCCCTCCAATCCGACCGGAGCAATCTATACGTTTGATGAGCTGAAGGCGCTTGCGGAGGTCATAGTCAGGAAGGACATACTCGTGATCTCGGATGAGATCTATGAAAAGATCGTATATGACGGCTTTCCCTTTTCCGGCATCGCCATGGTCGGTGAGGAGGTAAGGGACCGTTCGATTGTCGTCAACGGCGTCTCGAAGACGTATGCCATGACGGGGTGGAGGATCGGATATGCCGCCGGGCCGGAAGATATCATCTCGGCGATGACGAAGATCCAGAGCCAGAATACATCAAATCCTACATCGATCTCCCAGAAGGCAGCGGTTGAGGCGCTGAGCGGAGATCAAAGCGCCGTCGGCGAGATGGTTGAGGCGTTCGCCCAGAGGCGTGACTATATCGTCGGAGCCCTGGGCGGTATAACGGGTATAAGCTGTTTCAATCCCGAAGGTGCCTTTTATGTCTTTCCCGATGTGTCTGCATTGTACGGAAAGACCTGCGAGGGCACCGCGATAACCGGTTCGGCATCTTTCGCGGAATATCTGCTCGATGCTGCAAACGTTGCGGTCGTTCCCGGCGTCGCTTTCGGCAGTGATGCCCACATACGCCTCTCGTTCGCCACGTCGATGGAAAACATACGGGAGGGTATGACGCGGATCGGAAATGCCGTAAAAAATCTGGGATAGAGGTGTATCATGATTCTGGGAATAATCTTTATTGCTGCAGGTATCCTCATAGCTGTCTATCCACCATTTCTCTCGATTATCGTGGCATCCGTGCTCATCCTGATCGGGATAGGGATCACATCGTTCAGCTATCGTTTCAAGAAGACGCAGAGGAGATCTGACGATCCGTTTCTGGATTTCTTCTTCCGGTTTTAGGGGGAGGCAGGCAGTCGATATCCTCTCGTCTACAAGGAAAGACGGTGGTGGAAGATAGCTATACCATTTTGGAGAAGATAGGTCTCAACCCGTTTGTGAATGAGTTCGCTAAGAAACCTCCCCTATGGGGCATAGAGACGCCTGGAGATAGCACCAGGGCGATGGCCATGGAGCCCTTTCTGCTCCTCCTGGATGAACCATCGCTGGGTTTGGCCCCCCTTATTGTCAAGCAGATATTCGAGATCGTGAAAAAGATCAATACAGAGAATAACACGACGATCTTTCCCGTGGAACAAAACGCGAACCTTGCGCTGAAGGTGGCCGGCCGGGGCTACGTCATGGAAAACGGCCGTATAACACCGACGGATTTTTCGGAAAATCTCCTTGCGGATGAGGGGGTAAAGAAGGCATATCTCGGTTTCTAAGGTTTACTTCCCCGCCTCTTTGCCGGGCGGCAGTGTTTCCAGGTACCGGAACTCAGCTCCTTTTATCTGCAGCATCACAGCACCTTTCACCGCATTGCCCCCGCTGTCCATATCCATGACACCGGATATCCCCCTGAATCCTTTTGTTGCTGCGAGGGCCTGCCGTATCTTCGATCCCGCCGTGGATCGGGCCCTTTGTATGGCGTCTATCAACAAAAAATATGCGTCTGCTCCCAGCACGTCGAATCGGCCCGCCTGGGCGCCGGTTTCCTTTTCGTACGCATCGAAGTCTGCCTTGGCGACATCTGCAGGTGTGCCCTCTCTCCCAAAATCACTGGTCAGTATGACTCCTTCCACATATTCACCTCCTGTAGTGATAAGCCCGGGAACGTGGGCGTTGTTGGAAGAGATAATGTGGGTGTTGATTCCCATATCGACCGCCTGCCTGCATATACGGGCAACTTCGGCGTAAGAGACCGGAAGATAGAGGAGGTCGGGTTTTGCCGCCATTATCGGTGACAGCTGGGTGGTAAAATCTCTATCACCCGTTCGGCAGTATGCGACTGTAACGATTTTCCCCCCCGCTCCGGTAAAGTTTCTTGTGAAGATGTTGGCAAGGTCTATGGAATAATCCCGTTCTATGTTCATGAGGAGGGCCGCTTTTCCCGACTTGAGACGGAAATAGGCGTATCGGGCCGCAGCCTCACCCTGAAGGGCATTGGTGAGACCTACATGAAACGCGTATCGCTTGTCTTTTGTCGCCGGAGACTGCATGGAAGGAATAACGGTGGGCTTTCTCGCCGCTTCGGCGAGGGATATCCCCCCAAGCGGATCGTCGCCCAGCGGTTCCCCTACCAGTGCGTGGACTTTATGTTCCTTGATTAAACGGGTTGCAGCTCCCGCTGTGCCGATATTTTCTGCCGCGATGTCTGCCAGAAACAGTTCTACTTTTGTCCCGAGGACCACCGGCTTCATCTTGTGTGCGACCCTGATCCCGGCGTACTCGGCCTGCCCCCGGGCCGCCATGGGGCCGGTCATGGGCAGATACACCCCTATTCTGACGGTGTCAGCTTTCTCGGCCGCCCCTGCGGAGCATGGAAGCCCCGGGATCAGCAGCAGGGACAGGATGAGCAGCAATGATCTTGCAAGGTTCATGTTTTTCCTCCCTCAGCTTCGGTCTTCCCCCTTTTTCCTGAATATGACCCTGATCGGGGTATGTTCGAACCCCAGCTCTTCATGTATCCTGTTGGACAGATACCGTTCGTAGGAAAAGTGCACACCCTTCGGTTCACGGACAAAAAACACGAAGGTGGGAGGCTTGACGGATATCTGCGTCGCGTAGTTTATCTTGTTGGGTCTGTTCCGGTAGCGTGGAGGAGGAAGCTTCGCAGTAAACTCCTCCAGCTTCGTGTTTAAGAGAGAGGTGGAAACCCTCTGCGTGTACTGATCATAAACGGCGTTGATAAGGTCGAACACCTTGGTCACCCTCTGCCCGGAAAGCGCCGATATGGAGATGATGGGGGCAAAGTCCAGATACTTGAGGGTGTCTTTGACGTGCTGTACCTGTGTGCCGATCGTGGAGTTGTCCTTTTCGATCAGGTCCCACTTGTTGAGTATGATGATACAGGCAACGCCTCTCTCATAGGCCAGGCCGGCTATCTTTGTGTCCTGATCGGTGACGCCTTCCTGCGCGTCTATCATCATGAGGGCGATATCGCATCGACTCAGCGTCTTTATCGCCTCCAGCACGCTGTATTTCTCCAGCTGCAGGCTGATCTTGCTCTTCTTTCGTATCCCTGCGGTGTCTATAAAGAGGTATTTCCTACCGTTCAGATCAAAGGAGGTGTCTATGGAATCCCTCGTGGTCCCCGGCGTGGGATTGACGATCGTACGTTCATAACCGAGAATTTTATTGATAAGAGAAGATTTTCCGACGTTGGGTTTACCGATTACGGCTATCCGTATCCTTTCCTCTTTGTCTTCTTCAACGGGGATTTCCGGAAGGTGCTCCACGACATCGTCCAGCAGATCACCCACGCCGAGCCCGTGCTGAGAGGAGATGGAATAGATCCGGTCGATGCCCAGCCGGTAGAAATCGAAGGTCAGCCCTTCCTTTCCGACGTTGTCGATCTTGTTGACGGTGTAAAAAACGGGTTTCTCCGTTTTCCGGAGGATCTGTGTGATCTCAATGTCCGCGGGGGTAAGGCCTTCCCTACCGTCCAGCAGAAAGATGATAGCATCGGCCTCCTCGATGGCCAGGTTTGTCTGTTCGCGCATCTGTATGAACATCCTTTCGCTGGTGACGGGTTCAAATCCCCCTGTGTCGATGATCATAAAGGTCTTGCCGTTCCAGTTGGAATCGGCGTAATTCCGGTCGCGTGTGGCGCCCGGCTGGTCGATGACAATGACCTTCTTGGTTTCGGACAACCGGTTGAACAGGGTTGATTTCCCGACATTCGGCCTGCCGATAATTGCTACTATGGGTTTCATCTATCTCCGTCCTCTATTCATTCGAATATCCGAATTCTCCAAGCATTCTAGAATCCTGCGCCCAGTTCGGCTGCACCCTGACGAACAGTTCGAGGTATACCCTGGTATCAAAAAATCGTTCCATCTCCAGCCGCGCTCCGGTCCCGATCCTCTTCAGCATGCTTCCCTTCTTGCCGATGATGATGCCCTTCTGTGAGTCTTTTTCCACATGCACCGTTGCCTGTATGCGGAGCAGCCCCTTTGCCGCATCTTCCTTGAAGGAATCGATTACGACGGCGGTCGAGTAGGGGACCTCTTTGTGGGTCAGGATGGTTATCCGCTCCCGGATCATCTCGGCCGCGAGGAAGCGTTCGGGACGATCCGTTATCATGTCGTCCGGGAAATAGCGCGGCCCTTCCGGCAGGATCTTTCCGATGATGTCCAGGAGACGGTCGACGTTGAATCCCTTCAGGGCGGAGATGGGGACGATCTCTTCGAAGGGGTAGAGGCGCCTCACCTCGTCAATCAGGAGCAGCAGTTTTTCCTTGCCGATCAGGTCGATCTTGTTGATCACAAGTACGACCGGTATCGGTATGTCCTTGAGTGCTCTGAGGATAAAGTTGTCGTCTTTTCCGAGCGGCGCCCCGGCATCGGTCAGCAGAAGCAGCACGTTAACATCGTTGAATACGCTCATCGCGGTCGATACCATCTGGCGGTTGAGCGGTGTTCTCGCCGTGTGTATTCCCGGGGTGTCCAGGAAGATAAACTGGCTTGCCTCGGTGGTCCTGATCCCCATGATCCTGTTCCTGGTCGTCTGGGGCTTATGGGTGCTGATCGCTATCTTCTCACCCACCACGAGATTCATGAGCGTGGA
>CAZNBR010000112.1:0-7574 GCA_964571315.1 uncultured Syntrophaceae bacterium | reverse complement strand
CGCCGGGAGGTTTCCTTCAATCTTTATTACTTATGCATTCAAACAGATTTATTTTTTGATATTCTTGGAGATACAGAAAA
This sequence comes from uncultured Syntrophaceae bacterium, assembly GCA_964571315.1. Taxonomy (GTDB): domain Bacteria; phylum Desulfobacterota; class Syntrophia; order Syntrophales; family UBA2210; genus UBA6078. The sequence continues at coordinate 7,494 of CAZNBR010000112.1, read as the reverse complement.
TAGTGCCAGCGACTATCTTCCTGTCTAATACACGCTATGCGCCAGGAGATATGAGATGAAGTTAAAATATAAAGCGCTCCTCATTATCGACGGCATTGTAAATGTAATCCTTGGAATGTTATTGCTTCTCTTCCCGGTTGGTATTATCGATCTTCTGGGCCTGCCTCCGACAAATACCAATTTTTACCCGAGCATATTGGGGGCCGTCCTGCTCGGCATCGGTATCGCCCTGTTTCTGGAGGCGGCCGGGTTCGCCAAAGGAATACGCGGGCTGGGCCTCGGGGGCGCTATCGTCATCAATATCATCGGTTCATTTGTTCTTATCTGTTGGCTGATATTCGGCTCTCTGGTTATCCCCCTGAAGGGCCGGATCATTTTATGGACGATCGGGGCGGTTGTTTTCCTGATCGGGATCGCCGAGCTGGTCACGAAATCCTGGGTTTATGACGAGCAATAGTGACAGTGACTATCTTCTAATACCTCTTCAATCTCGATATTGTTTTTCCGCGGCATCCGGTGCATAATGAGCCATCCAACAGATATCGGGCGCAGATCGATCACGAAACGGATCCTGACCTCAAAACACCGGAAGACATAAAACGGTACCTCCACGCCAGCAGCGGCGGGAGGACAGGGGAGGTGCATATTATGAAATGGCATGAGAAAAGATTACGTTTCAGGATGATTGTCCCGGCCTATCCCGCTTTCAATATATACTCCAGGATCGCGCGGCAGACGACGGCCCTGGGTCCTGTCTGCGTGTCCACGGTCGTCAGCAAGATGGACGACTGGGATGTCGAGATCATTGACGAGAACAACTACCGCAAGTTCGGTCCGAAGGATGAGACCGGTCGTCCCGACCACGGCACACTCCAGACCATCAGGCGCGCTGATGTGGTCGGTCTGTACGGAGGGCTGAGCAGCACCGTTCCGAGGCTCTACGAGCTGGCCCATTTCTACCGGGGGAAGGGCGTTACGACGATTGCCGGCGGCCAGCATTTCATCGGGGAGAATATCCGTGAAGCGCTCGACAGCGGTGTCGACTTCGTCGTTCTGGGGGAAGGTGAAGACACCGTGCGGGAGCTGCTCGCGGTCCTGCGGGAGGGGGGACGCCCCGATCAGGTTGCAGGCATTGCCTATCTGCAGGACGGGCTGGTTGTGGAAACCGCGGCTCGGGGGGACATCACGGATTTCGACCGGCTGCCCCTCCCCGATTTCAACCTCCTTCACTACGCGAAGATCAAGCTATATCCGATCAGCTGGGTCCGTGGCTGCGGCATGAACTGCGAGTTTTGCACAGTGAAGGGCAAGGCCCGCCCGTCATCGGCAGAACGTGTTGTCGAGCAGATCAGTTCTTTACTGGAGAAGCACAATGCCCGGCATTTCTTCATCGTCGACGATCTGTTCGGGTACAGGCGTGACGAGAGCCTGCGGCTGTGCGGCATGCTGGCCCACTATCAGAAGGCCGTCGGCGTACGGCTGGACATCACCGTGCAGATCAGGCTGGACCGGGCGAAAGACGCGGAGTTGCTCCAGGCGATGCGAAGCGCGGGCATCACCATGGTCTGTATCGGATTCGAGTCGCCCATCGCCGAGGAGCTGGGGGCGATGAACAAGAAGATCAGGGCGGAAGACATGCGCGCCATGACCTCGCTGTACCACAAGGCCGGCTTCCTCGTGCATGGCATGTTCATTTTCGGGTACCCGCTGCCTGAGGGCGCGGAGATGACGATGTCAGCCAGAGAGCAGGTACGGCGGTTCCGGTCTTTCATCAGGAAGACCCGCATCGACACCATACAGGTGCTGCTGCCTGTTCCCCTTCCCGGCACGGAGTTGACCGATCGGCTCCTCGCAGACAATCGAATCTTTCCGAGAGACTGTATCGGCTGGGAATATTACGACGGGAATTTCCTCCTGTTCAGACCTGATGAACCGCTCACACCGGAGGAGATGCAGGCAGCCATAGGAAAGATCACGGGTCGTTTTTACCGTTTCAGATACATGTTTGCCATCGCGGGGAACGTGCTGATCTTTCCGGCCATGATCTTCTCGCTCTGGAATATCAGATTCGGCTGGGGCAAGTGGTATCGTCTCTGGCGAAACGCTCTCCTGCGCTTCGGGGGATGGATCATACTCAGGCACTGGAGGTCTGATTTCAAGAAGAGCAGGTTTTCGGAGAAACTTGCGCAGGCCCAGCAGAGACTTCGCGACTTCGGCCAACAAACGAATCTATCGGACAGGCAATAGCCGCGCGTCTCTTGCCTGCTGGCGGGTCGACTCGAGTGAATTCCGGGGACAGTATATTTTATTCATTGACACCCTGAAAAACAGTAAGGGGATTCGGAATTGGAATGGGCAGCGTTTCCTACTTTTTCCCCATGATGTTGTAATTAAAGGGATGGGCATAGCCTTTTTCGATGCCCGTAAAGATCCACTCCATAGCAAGAGCGGCTGCTTCCCCTATTATATTCCGGCAGAAAAGTTTTCTCTCGTCACTATAGTAGTCATATGGGCAGGTAAGTTCAGCACAACTCGCCGAACCCGTTTTTTCCTTAAGGGCGAACACAAAATTGTTGTAAAGACGATAGCGTCCGTTATCACCACCCAGCTGGTTTCTGCGCTCCTCCGGTGTTGCGAGTTCGTAAGGGTCCTTTCTTCCGTGAATGGCACTGATCCCCATGCTAGCCCCGATGAAGGCACAGCAAGTATTTCCTGTGCTTCCGATTCCGCCGCCGAATCCCGTCGCAAGCGACAGCACCTCCATGGGGCAATCGGTCATTTCTGCTTCACGAAGTGTCTCCAGAATAGCCCGAAAGGTGCTTTCGCCGCAGTTGAGGCCGTTTACATGGTTTTCCTGGGCCCGCTCGCGTGCCTTCTTAATCATTTCCGGCTTGTTCACAAGTACCCCCTTTGAGTGTAATATACACTTTTCTTCATACCCATTTATCATGGATCTCGCCGGATTCCTATAAAAACATGCAACTAATGGATTGTCCTTTATCTATTCCTAATTCCGGTAAAAAGTAGTGACATCTGACTATTCCCCCCCTTCCCCTGCACGCTGGTGATTGCAACGCTGGATTCCAATAATCATTGATGCGAGGTCGCTGAAAATACTATCTTGACCAAGGAGGGTAATATGAAAAGGATTACTATTATCTTGCTGGTTTTGACAGTTTTTGGCACGGCTGCATGGTCTCAGATGAGGGGGGGCATGATGGGCGGATCAAATCAGCCACTATACCCTCAATCATATTCGCAGGAAGAAAATGCCAAACTCGATGAACTGATACGCATAAGCCGTGGCGGACAGCTGTATGACGATTGGTGGAAAGCCACGATCGATACGGTGAAGCCCTCCAAAGACCACCCGCTATGGAAGGAACAGGGCACTAACAAGCGGAGCGGGTATGATACGTATCGGTGCAAGGAGTGTCATGGTTGGGACTATTGCGGCAAGGACGGGGCCTATGGCAAGGAAGATTGCGTCGCCGGATTACGAGATCTTCTGAATGGTCTTCACGACCCGTCTGCCGACGGCCTGCGCCTCTTCGATGGCGGTGAATACCGGGGACCCGCCGGGGCCCTCCCGGACATCCCCCTTCTCGCGCCCGTAGCCGATTCCCCCTCCGGCGATCATCATTCCCTGGACCGCAAAATAGCTGTAGAGGAGACTGAGGATTTGCCCCCCTCCGATTCTCCGGGCGGCGACGATGGCCGCGGCCACCTTTCCGCGCAGTTTTCCATGGAGCAGCGAAACGTAGGTCCGGTCGATGACGGCCTTTGCCTGGGCGCTCACGTTGTTGAAGTATGAGGGGGTCCCGAAGGTGATTCCATCGGCCTCCTCGAAACTGCGGTAGATATCCTGCATGTCATCTTCGATCCGACACGTACCGCTCCTGGAACAGGCGCCGCATCCGTCACAGGGGGCGATCTTCCTGTCCGCCACCAGAATCAGCTCCGTTTCGCTCCCCGCCTCGCGGGCCGCCCCAAGGGCTTCGCTGACCAGTATCTCGGTATTTCCGTTTTTGCGCGGACTGCAGACGATACCGACAATCTTCATGATGATTTCCCTCCTTTTCGAGATTCGGCAGCAGCCTCTCTCATCTCTTCGACCATCTGCTTGGTGGCGGGTGATATCTCGGGCGGATGCCAGTTCACCTCCCTGGGTGGCTCAGGCCAGGTAAAGGGAAGGCGAAAGACCTGACCGGGTTTTTCGGCCTTCTCGAGACAGGAAAGCGCCGCCAGAAGGACCTCCCGCTGTCCTTCGGCATCGTGAACCTGGCCAACGGGTCTTCCGAAGGGGTACTCGATCCCCGCCACCCGTGCCATGCCCACGGCACGTTGAAACTCGGGAATCGGTGTAAGGGCGATGGTTGAAAACCCTTCAGTTTCAAGAAACCGGGCTACCATGCCCACGGACCGGCAACAGAGAGGTCAGGCGGGGGTAAGAAAAACGGTCTCGACCCCTTCCTCGCGCATCCTGGCTGCAACAACCGGCATGGTCTTTTCGATCAGTTCCCGAGGGTCGGGCTGGTATCCGTAAAATGAATAGGAGATCGGGGCGAGCCTGCCGATAATCCCTTCCTCTTCAAACCGGCGAAACCATGGAAGGGGAAAGACGACATTCATGTCCTCCTTGATAAAATCGGTATTGACATGAAGGTGGTTCACATCGATGTCTTTTTCGGAAGAATCCCGAGGTATTTCCCTGTAGGTGGGATCGCCCCAGAAAGGCTCCCTCCTCTCCCTCTCCATATCGAAGGGCCTGTCCGATTTCAGGCTGATGCCGGCGGATGTCATGAGCGAGAAGGTCAGCTCCGAGATGGGCTCTCGCAGGGGAACCCAGGGGATGGACCCCTCGAATTCGCCTTCCGGTATATCGTTCTTTATCCATCCCGCGAGAGACGGCGGTAGAAAACGAAAGCCATCAACGATCTTGTCTGCACCTGCCATAATTACCCCCTCTTCAGAGTTTGCTTTTGAGTGTAGGGAATATCGGTATTTACCTCTTCTGTCAATGAAGAAAAAGAGCGGCAGCGGCTGGCCCAGCCCTCTGCCGCGCAATGTGATCTATTATGAATAATTGAGAGTCCTGGTTATTGGTCTGATAGTCTTCTCCTGCGGCGGGTGCGGTGACTCTCAGCCAGATACCGCGACAAAGACATTATTTATTGACAGCAGGCTTGTCGATTGTGCCAAGGTATATCCTTAGAGACCTGTCAAAATCATTGACAACCCGTACCAAAGATTGTTTATATAAACCTTCGGTGGGGGATTTCTTCAATTTAAGACCGGTACAGATACAGGGGCTGTCCTTTATACGAGCGGAAAGATGAAACGCGGAGGCACATGCCTGGCGGCAGTCGGCTTGTTCGCCGTTGCCATGGCCTACCTTGAGTCGGCCGTGGTCGTCTACCTGCGCGCCCTCTACGAGATAGAAGACCTGCTGCGGGATATCCCGCTCGCCCCCGATCAGTATACCCCCGTCGAGATCGGCCGGGAGATGGCCACCCTGGCGATGCTTGCGCTGATAGGGTGGATCGCCGGACGCCGACGGCAGGACAGGATCGGGTACGCCCTGTTCGCCTTCGGCCTGTGGGATATATTCTACTATGGGTGGCTGTTTATCCTGACCGGCTGGCCGGAGACGCTCCTCGACTGGGACCTGTTGTTCCTGATCCCGCTGCCGTGGTGGGGGCCGGTGCTGTCGCCCATGCTCATCTCGCTGATCATGATTGTCGGCGGCGGTATGGCCGTCCTCTGGGCAGAGCGGGGCCGGGCCCTGCGATTCACGGTTGCCGAGTGGGGCGCGGCCGGCGCCGGCATGGTGCTGGCGCTGTACATCTTTATGCGTGACGCCCTGCACGCGCTGCCGGGGGGTCTGGAGGCCGTAAGCCGTGTGCGTCCGACCGCCTTCAACTGGCCCCTGTTTCTGATCGCCCTGGCGGGGATGGCCTTTGTTCTCGTGAGGACTGTGAGGCCACAATCGGACGGAGAGGTACAGGGTGAGAGCTGTCCCCCAACAGGCACGCCGTAATGGGGGACAGCACCGACAGGTGCGTGCGGCTCAGCCGAGAGAAAAAGGTCACTGAAGAGGGGTACGATTTCATGACGACAGAGGCTTTGAATATCAGAGAGCGGATGCGTCTGCAGGCAGCCGACAGAGACCTGTTTGAACAGGCCAAGGCCTATGCCTATGATTATATGGATCATGTGTGTGATCGGAGCGTGTTCCCGACCGGGGAGGCGATCAGCCGTCTCGATCTTTTTGATGAACCCCTCCCGGAGGCACCCTGTGATCCGGGGGAGATTCTCCGCCTGCTGCACGAACACGGGTCGCCCGCGACGGTCGCGCAGACCGGCGGGAGATACTTCGGGTTCGTGAACGGGGGCGCCGCCCCTGCCGCTCTGGCCGCGAAGTGGCTGGCCGACGTATGGGACCAGAATTGCGCGCTCTATGTGATATCGCCCGTTGTCTCCCGGCTGGAGGCCCTCTGTGAACGGTGGCTGAACGATCTCCTCGGGCTTCCGTCCGGGACGGCCGCAGGGTTTGTCAGCGGGACATCGACCGCCACGATGTGCGGGCTCGCGACGGGACGGAACGAACTACTGAGACACATGGGGTGGGATGTGAATGCCAAGGGCCTGTTCGGCGCCCCGAAGCTTCGCGTCGTTCTCGGGGAGCAGTCGCACGCGACGGTATTCAAGGCCCTGGCCCTTCTGGGTTTCGGTCGGGAAGGGATCGAAGAGGTGCCTGCCGATGATCAGGGGCGCATGGATGTGGCCCAGATGCCGGCCCTGGACGGGTGCACCCTGGTGGTAGCCCAGGCCGGAAATGTAAACTCCGGCTCCGGGAGCAGACGATTCCTGACCCGCGGTCTGGAGAAGGCGGACTCCTGGTCGGTCGATGCTCACAAGACGCTCAATGCGCCCTATGATTGCGGCATCATCCTGTGCAGGCACCTGGCATGCTCCGCCTCTTTTCTGTCCCGGGAAAGGATCCATAAATTCGTAATATATCAATCTCCTTGACAATTATTGTAAAAGACGTATTATCGAAGCGTTACGTTCAATAGGATTTGTTACATAACCGGGTTCACTTCTTCTGCTGCCGGAAAGAAGAGATTATGGGCGGATGATGGCACGACCCCATTTTTACAGAGAGGAGGGGCTGTACTGTCTCCGGTACGGATAAGGAGGGGAATACCTATGAACTCTGAACACATGAAAGAGGGCGGCGCGCTGAAGGACGTCGTCTGCGGAATGGACGTGTCGACCGACTCCCCACATCACCACCGGTATAAGGGGAAAGACTTTTATTTCTGCAGCGAGCACTGCCTGCACAAGTTCAAAGAGGACTCGGAGCGCTACCTGAAAAAAAAGCCGGCGGCTGAAACTCCGGCCGGCGGGCCGATCCTCTACACCTGCCCCATGCACCCGGAGATCAGTCAGCCCACCATGGGAAGCTGTCCCAAGTGCGGAATGGCCCTG
>CAZNBR010000111.1:0-7633 GCA_964571315.1 uncultured Syntrophaceae bacterium | reverse complement strand
ATTGAGCAATTTCCTCCGGCGTGATGGGTATGTAAGGCGCAACATCCCTCATCATCCGGCTTCCGGTAATGGCTGCAGTAATAATCACTTTATCCACTGGATTCACCTCCAATTAGTAGTAGGGATCACTCTTATGCAGGGCCTGTTTCCCAAGCAGGCATAATCGCGAGCCGATAGGGGCCTGTGCGCGTGCTCACACCCGCCTTGCTGTGCCTATCTGAAAAGAGAACACGTGCGGTCAGGCTGCGGCTCAGGCATCGTTACCGATCAATTCGTTTACCTTTTTCGTGAGCGCCCTTGGCATGTAGCAGATGCACAACATTATGTCAATACCATGTTAGTAGTTTAATTCTTACGGATATGTTCCCCTCCGGATATGCTTTGTTTTTTTTGATGACCTGTAGGGTTCGACGGGAGAGGGTGTCACGGCGGTCTAATCGTTTTTTTCTGTCCAACGGTATATCCATCCAGTGCCATTGCATACAGGACATGTTCGCACTGCAGCCATAAACCCATGACTACCCTCCGTGATCTCAGTAACTGCTGTTATCAGTCAACGATTCCCTTGTAGCTACCCGTTGGGTAACATTTGATTTGAGTCCATTCATTTGTGATTGACATCCTCCTTTTTATATATTATCAGTGGCGCACCCTTGTGTGTGATTCTCTGTTACCGTAGTTAAACAACAAAACAACTAATAAGGAGGAGGAACTTGTGAAAACAATAGTTCGATGGTGGTTGCGAGTAGTCCAGGAATACATGCCCTCTGCGTATGTTTTGGCTATTTTCCTTACATTTGTTGTATTTATTATGGGCATTTTTATTGCCGATCAGACACCTTTCCAGATGGTAAAGCACTGGGGCGATGGATATCCCGTACTTTTTAAATTCGGCATGCAGATGGTGCTGATGCTGATGACGGGTTTCATTATTGCGCTGGCACCGGCGACCCAGCGGGGGCTCGACTGGATTACCAATCAGGCAAAGACGCCAACACAGGGGATCGTAATTGTCGGTATCGTTTCGTCTCTTTTTTGCTACTTCAACTGGGGGATGGGACTCGTAGTCGGCGCCTTTGTCGCCCGGGCCATGGGTGCCAAGGTAAAGGGTCTCCACTTTCCACTCATTATTGCCGTGGCTTACGCCGGCGAGGTCGTTCGCGGACCTTCGTCGTCAATCCCCCTCGTTTCCGCGACGTCGGGAAGTTTCATGGCCAAGATCATGGGCACAACCGTTCCCGTGACCGATACCCTTTATACCTGGTGGAACATCTCGATTACCATCGGGATAATTATTCTTCTTTTAATCTCCTACACCCTTGTCCATAAGGCACTTTCGGCTTCCGAGATAACTCAGTTCGAGGAAGACAAGGACAAGGGGCCATCGCAGGCGTCGAAAGACACGAAGCCGAAGACCTTCTCTGACAAGGTCGAGAAGAGCTACTTTACAAATGCAATGTTTGGTCTTCTGCCACTCATTTACCTCGTCATGACCTTTTATACAAAAGGCTTCGATCTGAACCTCAACCTCGTTATCATGGTTTTCCTGACAATCGGTATTTTTATGCACAGGTCACCGGAGGCCTATCTTATCGCGATTAAAGAAGCTGTCGTCGCCACCCGTGGCATCCTCATCCAGTTTCCCATATATGCGGGTATCATGGGTATGATGAAAACCTCGGGCCTTGTCGATATCATGGCCAACTGGTTCGTTGTGATCTCTACGCCACAGACCTTCCCGCTCTACACCTTACTGGCTGCCGGGTTTGTTAATATATTTGTGCCTTCAGGAGGAGGACAGTGGGCCGTTCAGGGTCCGATCATGGTCAAGGCAGCCATGAAGATGGGTGCGGATCTGCCTTTGACAATCATGTCCTTCGCTTGGGGCGACTCTTGGACAAACCAGATTCAGCCTTTCTGGGCCTTGCCACTCCTTGGTGTTGCAGGACTCTCTGCCCGGGATATCATGGGATACTGCTTTTTCTTTTTCCTGCTGGCCGGAATCTTCCTGTCGGGGATGTTTTTAATGCTGGGCTTCATGACATAGATGGAGGGATAGCCATCTATAGTGCCAGATAAAATTATTACAAAAAGTTCCAGCAGCGAAAGAGTTTTTTGTAACAAGCTTAATGTTTCTCGGCATAAGGGCAGGCAGCAAGATGTAAAACGATAATCGCTATGGGATGGGATGGTCTTCTATTGGACCATCCCATCTCGTTTGTAGTTAGTTACTCGAAGGTAGAATGGAGTTTGAACTATGGATAATAAGATCATCATTACCGCGGCTGTGACGGGTTCTCGTCCCACTAAGGAGATGAACCCTGCCGTTCCATACACACCGAAAGAGATCATCCGGGCGGCCGTTGACTGTCACAAGGCCGGAGCGGCTGTCGTCCACGTTCATGTCCGTGACCCGGCGACGGGAAAACCGGCATATAATATGGATTATTTTAGAGAGATCCTCGAGGGTATTCGTGAAAAATCCGACATGATTGTCAATTTGACCACCAGCGGCCTTAATGTTGGAGGATCGGACGCAATAGAAAAACGTCTCGAACCGGTTTACCTGAAACCGGATATATGTTCCTTTGACCTCGGGTCGGTAAATTTCTTCGACAGGCCATTCGTCAACTCTCCGGAGTGGGCGGAGGCCGCCGCAAAGACCATGCAGGAAGCAGGAGTTAAGCCGGAAATCGAGGTCTTCGATGTGGGACACATTCACCAGGCCAATGACCTGATAAAACGGGGTTTCATCGATGATCCTCCCTACTTCCAGCTGTGCATGGGAGTCAAATGGGGTGCTGGCGGAGATCCGGAAGATCTTCTCTTTATGAAAAGCAAACTGCCGAAAGGAGCCCTGTGGAGCGTCCTCGGGGTACAGCGTTTTCAGCTTCCCATGATAACCATGAGTATGATCATGGGAGGCCACGTGAGGGTTGGCTTTGAGGACAATATTTACGTCAGAAGGAACGTTCTTGCCAGGGACAATGCCCATACCGTAGAGATAGCCGCCGAACTCGCCGAAAAGCTTGGCCGAAGTGTGGCCTCCCCCGATGAGGCACGGGCTATTCTCGGAATAGCCAGACCCTGAAGAATCAAACACGGTACACAGGGACCGCCGGCTGACGGCGGTCCCTTTTTTATGAACAGAAGTGTAGAAGGCTTTATCCTTCGATCTTGTAATGACTCACGGAAAAGGTTCCATCAGCCCGGTCATATCTAAGGCAGGAGTTGCATCGCCATTGAGCATCTTCCTGCTCCGGATAGTCACTTCTCCTGAAGGCCCCGCGGCTCTCCTTCCTCTCGATGCTTGCGGTAAGGATTGCTCTCAGGGTCAGCGATGCCGCCTCCAGATTTATCCTCTCCAATTTCTCTTTCGGGTCAATGAAGGTTGCTTTCTTCAGCACTGAGTCTGTTTCATCAAGCTCCAAGAGGCCTCTCGAAAGCCCCTCTTCGTCCCTCACAACACCGCCACATTCCCAGGCGATCCTCCCTATCCTGACCCTCAGTTCCCTGAGATCTATGGATTCAGATTGGAAGAGGGGTACAGGTTCCTGAATCTCCGTCTTCAGCGAAGAGACTGTTGCGATACTGGATTCTTCCGCCGCATGACGACCGGCTATCATCCCGGAAACGATGCATTCCGTGAGAGCGTTGCCCCCCCTTCGGTTGGCGCCATGAAGTCCCCAAACCGCCTCTCCACAGGCGAAGAGACCCGGCACGGAGGTCATTCCCCGGTCATCTATCCTGATTCCACCCATGAAGAAGTGGGCACCGGGACTGATGACAAAGGGACGCTTCCTAAAATCAAAGTTTATCTTTTCCATGAAGGGCAGGGGATACCTGTTCCATCCGTCAGGAGGAACTCCCGTAAAATCCATGGTGACAGGCCCTCTCTCTCCCTCTTTAAAGAGAAGCAGGGAAAGTTCGTCACGCTTGAAACGTATGAGTTCATTCAGACTTTCCGCCCCGTTTTTTTTGGTGATGTCCTTGCCGAGATGGTTATAGAGACGTACCTCTCCAGGATAAGGGGGATAGACCATCATTGAGGGAAGGGTTGGTTCGTCGATCACCAGAGGATAGAACTGGACGAACTCCATATCCCACAAATCACACCCCGCATGGGCGGCAAGGCTGAAACTCTGGCCAAGGATCTTCTTCTGGTTATCATTCCTGGAATAGATGGCCCCTGCTCCTCCCGTGGCCAGGACCACTGATGATGAGGCCATTACCCTGTCTGTCCCCTTCATGTCAATGCCGGCGATGCCGGCAACGCGCCCATCCTCCACGACGACTTTGGTAACCGAGAAACCTCGGAGCAGATCTATTTTCGGCCTTGACTGAACTGCAGAGGCCAATGTGCGCATCAAGTCGATTCCCCGCGCCAGATCACGACGCCCCGGTCTTACCACAAATACGCCGTCGGATTCTTCGACAATGACGCCATGAGAACGGAGAAAATCAATAGCCGGAAGGATCCCCTTCGCTACGATATCCACGTATGATGGATTGTTTATTCCCTTGCCTATCTTTATTGTGTCTCTGGCGTAGGTTTCTGCCGGATATGCCTTACCGAGACCCGCGAAAACGCCATTGGACATCGCGGAGTTGCTTCCAATCCCAAGAGGTCCGCGATCAACGAGCAGGACCTCTGCTCCCTCCCTTTCAGCTGCCAGGGCCGCCATCAGACCGGCACAGCCAGTCCCCGCTACGATGATATCTTTCTTCATCTCTTCCATCCCCTATTGTTTTACATTTACTCTGCTCCCCTGATAAAGGCATTATGAAGGAGATGCTGCTGAATCAATTACTCTTACCCCTCCGCTCTTCGAGATGTTCCTTGATAATGCTCACAAGGGCCATGGCGTCGGTGTGGCGCACGCAGAATAAAGGAACCTTCTCCTCCACACCGCTTTTCATGTCCAGAAAAATATCGTAACCCCTTTTCCTGTTAAACCTTCGGACGGCATCCCATCTTATCCTCTTGGTAGGCTCCGCTTTAAACAAGCCGTCGCGAATGATAATCTCTTCCGGCGTAAGGACTATATAGGCAACGTTCCACTTTTTGATACAGGAAAAGAGGCAGACAATTCCCACGGCGAGGGAAAAGATACCACCCATTATCTGGTCATACCCGGTCACCTGAAGGAAGGACATCACGGGAAAAAACACGGAACCCCCAAGGGCGTAATACGGCCAGTAGTATCTGAATATCACTGTATCATCTTTTCTCTCCATGGATATCTCCTGCGGTCAGAGTCTTCTCTTTTATTTATTCAGCCAACGGAGGTCTTCTCTTCCCGAATTCTGTTACCTCCTCAAAGGCATAGGCAAGCTGGAGAACGCCCAGATCATCGTGATGACGTCCCACGATCTGAAGGCCGACCGGCAATCCCCCGGAGGTGAACCCGCAGGGAACAGATATCGAAGGATTACCTACGGTGGATATATAGTAACAGGACTTCATCCAGTCTATGTATGTATTCATCCTGACACCGTTGATCTCCTCTATATACCGCTGTTTCAGGTCAAAGGGGGGGACCTGACTTACGGGCATAATGATATACTCATAGGTTTCCATGAATTTCCTTACCCTGTGATACAAGGCCGTCCTCTTTCGCTCGGCTGCGCCTATCTGAGGACCGGTCAGTTTCATTCCTTTTTCGATATTCCACACAACCGTGTCCTTCAGCTTATCGCCCTGCTCTTTCAGCAGCTCTCCGAACATCAATTCATAGCGCCAGGCGCGCCACACCTGGAAGACCTCGTCCGCATCGGAAAAATCGGGAAAATCCTCTTCGATGATACATCCAAGGTCATCAAAGGTATTTCTTTGGGCCTCTATAGCCGCAGTCACTTCCGGATCAACGGGCAACCCGCCGAGATCCATGCTCCATGCGATTCTGACACCTTTGAAATCGCGCTTAAGGAGCCCCGCAAAGATGCTTGCCGGTTCCGCGATGGATATGGGGGACCGCCGATCAAACCCTGCGATCGCCGTGAGTATCAGGGCAACATCCTGAACGGTTCTCGCCATAGGACCCTGTACCACAAGGGGGTACCATGCGGTCTGGCTGGGCCAGGACGGAACCCTGCCCGGAGAAGGCCTGAATCCGACTATATTGCAAAAACTGGCAGGGTTCCTCAGGGAGCCACCAAGGTCACTGCCATCGGCTATCGGCTGCATACCGCAGGCCAGGGAAACTGCGGCTCCACCGCTGCTTCCTCCGCAGGTCTTTGTCCGGTCGTATGGATTAACCGTCTCCCCAAAAACCTCGTTGAAGGTCTGCGACCCCGCGCCGAACTCCGGTGTATTGGTTTTCCCGATTGTTATCGCGCCGGCATTTTTGAAGCGCTCGACGATGAGAGCGTCTTCCTCGGGAACAAAATTTTCGAAGACGCGTGAGCCGAAGGTTGTCCGTATGCCCTTCGTCAAGGTCAGATCCTTGTACGCGACGGGAAGGCCATGCAACGGTCCCGTCTCTTCGCCTCTTGCGAGAACGCTATCGGCTTTTGTTGCCGCGTCCAAGGCCTGTTCCGGTGGAATCATCGTGACGATGGCATTCACGCGCGGATTCACCTTTTCAATCTGTGTCAGATGTGCCTCCATGCACTCCCGCGCGGATATCTCTTTCTTTCGAATCATGCGTGCCATTTCTCTCGCCGTCAAAAAGCATATTTCCGATAGTGACATGCCGTGTTTCCTTTCCGATAAAATACTCCTGTTATGGATGATAACTTCTCCGCATCACAACATCGCGGAGGTTCACCGTCGACATTGATCTATACGCGAGAAAGATAAACCACTGCCTGTTGTTCGTCAAGACATTTGATCCCCTACGAATTGACTCACATTAAATGTTACCCAACGGGCAGTTACAAGGGGATTGTTGACTCATGCTAATTGTAACGGAACTCAAGGAGGGTAGTCATGAGTCCTCGGTCGAAGCATGGATATGTCAAGGCAGTTGTCACTCGGTATGAGTGCTCTTCCAAACAGGAGAAAACAGCCATTCTCAATGAGTTCTGAACGGTTTGCGGGTACCATGGAAAGCATGCCATCAGAGTACTGAGGGGGGTTAAGCGGATTACCAAAGCCAAACCAAAGAAGCCAGGGAAACGCCAGTGAGTGCATGTTGCCGGTAAAGCTTTCCTGACATAGTATGACATCCATCCAAAACACGGTTCCAAAGCAGCAGATCACATCGGGATACTTGAATCTCGCGGAAAGGGATCTTCGCACGATCAAGACCCAGCAGAAAATCTCGGGCACCTCCCGAAATCAAAGAGGCGCCAGGGCATTCTGCCGCATCCGAAGCTATATCTCAACAGTTGGGAAAAAAGCTGTCACTGTGATTGACGCTATCGAAAACATCTTCAAAGGCCGATCCGTTTATCCCATCAACAGTAAATGCCTGAATGTCATCATACCGCTACTTGTGATAAAAAAATGCTTTCTAAAACGCTTATTTTCCTTTATGCTAGCGCACAATAGGAAAACAGGGGGGGACAATATCCTTGTTTGTTAAAATATTGAGCCCAGCAGTTACCAATTTACATGAAAGAGCCGGCAGCATGACGTTTTCTTGAACGCCACGCCACTGATTTAAATGTTAATTTATTGAGATTGGCT
>CAZNBR010000110.1:0-7660 GCA_964571315.1 uncultured Syntrophaceae bacterium | reverse complement strand
CATGGCGTAGGCCTTGGAGAATCCGTTCAGTACGAAGGCGTTATCGGTGAATTCTAGGATGGTGTGTTCCTGCTCTTCATAGACAAGGCCGTGGTATATCTCATCCGAGATGACGGGGATACCGTATGCCGCTATCTGTGCCATCCGTTCGGTGCTGAGGAGATTGCCTGTCGGGTTGGAGGGGGAATTGATCATGATCCCCTTTGTCGCGGGGGTTATCTGTTCCCTGATCCCTTCGGGTGTGTACTGGAACCCATCTTCTTCAAAGACGTTGACACGGGCCGGGACCCCTTCGAGAAAGCTGATGAAATTCGGATAGCACGCATAGTGGGGGTCCGATATGATGACCTCCTCCCCCCGTTCGATCAGCGCGGAGAAGAGCAGAAACATGGCGGGGGAGGTGCCGGAGGTGACGATGATCCGGTCCGGCGAGATGTCAACGCCGTATTTCGTGAAGTAGTGCTCGCAGATCGCCTCTCGGAGTTCTATCAGGCCGAGACTGTGCGTGTAGTGTGTCTTCCCGTCCCTGATGGCCCTGCGGCAGGCCTCGTTTATACACTCGGGCGTATCAAAGTCCGGTTCGCCGACCTCCATGTGAATGATATCTGTTCCGCCCCGTTCCATCTCCTGCGCCTTTTCAAGGATATCCATAACGATGAAAGGGGTAATCTCGGACGCTCTCCTGGTAACCATAGCCGGATCCCTCATATATGTTTACGTGTATCGGTCTGTTTGAAATCCAGGGTGGAAACGTTACCTGCCCGGTAGAATCTTGTCAAGGAGTTTGAAGGGCCGTGTGCGGTTTCCCCCGAGATAATCCGGGTGCAGCGGTCTGGTGATTCTCCTCTCCGGGCGTATCTGCGGCAGGATAAAGTCAAAGACTATGCCGAGGAAAGACGTAATGATGCTGAATGTTGCCCCCCAGAGGATTTCTTCTTCTCCATCGCTGTCTGCGTGTATCAGGCAGGGAAAGTTCCGCTCGTTGTCCGCTCTGTCTGCGACGTCTTCCGGAGACCGGATGGACAAGACGCCATAATTTTCTTCATGGTAAAATGCATCCAGCGGTATTTCGACCAGTTTGTCCACCTCCCGGTTGGGGCGAAATCCCCACTTCTTTTCGATGAGTCCGACCACGGGAAAGATCGTCTTGGTGAACATGAACAGATCGCGCGGGGGGAGGGGACCGAGAAATCGGAGGTTGAAAGGACTGAGCCGTATCTCCTCCCACGATTCTCTTACTGCGTTGGCGAGGAAGAGGGTTATGGTATCGAACGCGGCCTCCCCCCTTGTGCCGGCGTACATCCGCGCGTCTCCCCTCATAAGGGACGGAACCCCGCGGACAATGAAGAATCTGAGAAGGCGGTCCCAGAAAGGCTCGAGCTTCCCTCCCGGTCCGCTCAGGTCTCCGGACTGTGAAACGGCGGCCGATCTCTTGCTCAGGAGGAATGACAATGTGCCGTCATCCGCCTGTTGACCTGCCGTGAAGAAGAGGGGGATTAAGACGCCGGCTTCAAAGGCCCCCGCATCCCGCCCGGTATCTTCCCGGTAGTTGATTTCGGTGGTTCCCAGCCGTTCCACGATATGACGTATGGTGGTATCTTTGTTCATGACATGACACTCAGGTCTGATATGCTCATCCAAAACCCCGTCACCATCTGGTGCGGGATCATCATGGGAGGGAACGTACCATAATCTCAAAACGGGGGTTCACGGTTCAACGGTTTCCGGAACCGCAGGCCGTGAAAAATGATCCTGGACAGCTACGGCCCGTTCTCTATGCCTTCATGATAGAGGGGCTCCTTGCATTTGGCACAGAGAGGGAGATTATGGGGCCTGTCCTCCGGGATGCGGTTTTTGGCTCCACAGTGGAGGCACAGCACTATGAGTTCGTCCAGAGGGGCGTGGCACCTTCCGCAAACAGGCCTGTCCTTTAATCGGTTCCGTATGATACGGTTTTTTTGCCCGCATCTGAGGCAACGGACAATAAAGTAGTTCTGAAGCATCTTGATTCAAGATTCATGTCTGTTGGTGGGCGGGTTTTACACCATACCGTGCGTCCGTTTTTTACCGTGGTATGGAAATCTTTATGGTGCCTCCCCTTCCCAGTATGTCATGAAGGTGAATATATCCTTCAAGGCGTCCATCACCGTCTACTGTGGCCAACGTGGTAATTTCGTCTCTCTGCATGATCTCTATGGTTTGTGCAAGAGATGCATCGGGATTGATGGTCTTTGGCGCCCTTGTCATCAGGTCGTCCACCAAATTTTCTGTGAGTGCTACGCCTTTCCTGATGTGTCGCCTCAGATCCCCGTCAGTCAGGATGCCCAGAAGGTGTTTTCCCCTGTCTGTTATAAATATGAAGCCGAGATTTTTCTCGTCCATTTCTTCGATGGCCACGAGCGCAGACGACCCACTGAGCACTGCCGGGATGCCGCCGCCGATCATGACATCCTTTACCCGCGCCATCAACCGCTGGCCGAGGTGACCGCCCGGGTGAAATTTATAGAAGTCCCGTTCGGTAAATTCCATTTTGTTGACAAGGGCAACGGCCAGGGCGTCCCCCATCGCCAGGGTGGCGGTCGTGCTTGATGTAGGCGCCAGGCCGAAGGGACAAGCCTCTCTCTTTACGCTTACGTCGATAACAACAGTACTGTTTTTTGCAAGGGTTGAATCCATATTACCGGTAAAGGCGATGATGGACAATCCTATGTCCTTCACATTCAGGATCAGTGCGTTCAACTCGCTCGTTTCGCCGCTGTTGGATATGCCCAGCATCACATCATCCCTGGTCACGATGCCGAGGTCTCCATGCAACCCCTCCACCGGGTGGAGGAAGAGGGCGGGCGTTCCCGTGCTCGTCAAGGTTGCCGCAATCTTCTTCCCCACGAGACCAGATTTCCCGATTCCGGTAACGATAACACGCCCCTTGGTCTGGTGTATGATTTCGACGGCTCGGGAAAAACTGGGACCAACCTTGTCTATAAGATTCGTGATGCTTTCCGCCTCTATCCTGAGGACTTCCTTTGCCTGTTGTATCGAATCAGCCATGTGGACGGTACGCTCATCCTCAATCTAAGAGATAAAAAACGGGGTCACTATATATCACCCACCACATAACCACAAGATATAAAGAGGATGCCGGCAGGCCGGGTATTCACCTGGCGACGGGGTTCTCGAGAAGACAGGGATTAGCGAATAATGACGGATGACACCGATCTCTCCAGCCGTTCTTTGATGTCGTGCAGTTCCCCATCGGTCCAGGCCTTCTCGTTCATAAATGCGGGGTCCAGGATCTTTGAGGGTACGAACCTTTGCAGCACATGACGTCTGGCCCCCTTTATGAGTGCACCTATCTTCTCCAGATCTTCTCCTGTCAGAAGGGTGCTTACAAGGGTTGTCCTGAATTCATAATCGATCCCGGATCCCATGATCATCCGTATGCTCTCTGCGATATTCTCAGGGGCTATGGGGGAGTTGATAACTTTTTCATATTTTTCAAGGGGCGCCTTGACGTCCATGGCTATGTAATCCAGGAGCCCTCCGGCGATCAGTTTCTTCAGGGTTTTAGGAAGGGAACCGTTGGTGTCAATCTTGACCAGAAACCCCAGCGATCGTACCTGCTCGATAAATTTGATCAGGCCGCGCTGCAGAAGGGGTTCTCCACCGGTGATGCTCACGGCGTCGAGCTTTCCCCTTCGCTGTTCGAGAAAGGCCAGGATATCATGCGCCTTCATGGTTTTTTCGCACGAAGGGCCCTTTTCGGGGAGAGAAGGCGCGACGAGTTCCGGGTTGTGACAGTATGGGCAGCGGAAATTGCACCCCTGTGTAAAGATGATGGCGCAGATTCTGCCGGGATAGTCGATCAGGGAAAATTTTTGAATACCGCCGATCCGCATCTTATACCCGGAACAGTTTTCTGGTTCTGAACTCTTCCTGTTTCCCCTTGTTCCACTGTTTTACCGGGCGCAGATACCCGACCACACGGGAAAAGACCTCGCAGGGTGCCGCGCATATCGGGCATGTGTATTGCTCCCCGTTGATGTAGCCGTGGTTCGGACACACGCTGAAGGTGGGGGAAAAGGTGAAGTAGGGGAGGTGGTATCTGTCACAGATCCTTCGCACCAGAAGCTTTACGGCGGAGGGGTCTTCGATGCGCTCCCCCGCGTAGATGTGAAAGACCGTTCCCCCTGTGTATCTGGTCTGGATCGCATCCTGGAGATCCAGCGCCTCGAAGATATCATCGGTAAAGTTGACGGGAAGCTGCGTGGAGTTGGTATAGAACATCTCCACACTTTTGTCTCTCGTCCCGTTCCCGGTGGCACAGATGATATCGGGGTATTTTTCCTTGTCTTTCTTTGCGAGGCTGTAAGAGGTACCCTCGGCCGGGGTCGCTTCAAGATTATAGTTGTTCCCGGTTGTCTCCTGGAATTCAACCAGCCGGTTCCTCATGAAATCAAGCACCTTTTTGGTGAATTCCTGTCCTTCGGGAGTGGCGATATCCTTCCCCATGAGGTTGAGGCATGCCTCGTTCATCCCCACGAGACCTATCGTAGAAAAGTGATTTTTCCAGTATTCATCAAAGCGCTGCTTCACCTCTCTGAGGTAGTATTTTGTGTAGGGATACAGATCCCCGTCGGTAAATTTCTCGAGGACCTTCCTCTTTGTCTCGAGGCTTTCCCGTGCCAGGACCATCAGGCGGTCCAACCGTTCAATGAATTCATCCTCCGTTTTTGAAAGGTACCCGATCCTCGGCATGTTGATAGTTATGACGCCGATGGACCCTGTCAGGGGATTGGAGCCGAAAAGGCCGCCGCCCCTCTTCTCAAGTTCCCTGTTATCTATCCGTAAGCGACAGCACATGCTCCGTGCGTCTTCCGGGTTCATATCGGAATTGACGAAGTTTGAAAAGTAGGGTACTCCGTACTTTGCCGTCATTTCCCACAGGTACTCGAGATCGGGATTGTCCCAGTCAAAGTCTCTGGTGATGTTATACGTGGGAATCGGGAAGGTGAAGACACGCCCCTTGGCGTCCCCCTCGGCCATCACCTGGAGGAAGGCCTTGTTGAACATGACCATCTCTTCCTGGAATTCCTTGTATGTCTCGCTTCGCGGCTCTCCCCCGATAATAACACCCTGGTCGGCATAGTACCTCGGCACCTTCACGTCCAGCGTGACATTGGTAAAGGGCGTCTGGAAACCTACCCGCGTCGGGACATTGATGTTGAAGATGAACTCCTGAAGGGCCTGTTTTACCTCTTTGAAACCGAGGTCATCGTACCGTATAAAGGGGGCGAGGAGCGTGTCGAAGTTTGAGAACGCCTGCGCGCCCGCCGCCTCCCCCTGGAGTGTGTAAAAGAAATTGACGATCTGTCCGAGGGCGCTTCTGAGGTGCTTCGCGGGCTTGCTTTCCACCTTCCCGGATGCCCCCTTGAACCCCTCTGTAAGCAGGTCGTAGAGATCCCACCCGACGCAGTAGACGGAGAGGATGCTGAGGTCATGGATGTGAAAATCACCATCCATCTGGGCCCTTTTGATTTCATCGGTATATATCTTATTTAACCAGTATACCTTGCTCACTTCGGATGAAAGGTAGTTGTTGAGCCCCTGAAGCGAGTAATCCATATTACTGTTTTCGTTTATCTTCCAGTCGAGCTTTTTGAGGTACTGGTCTACCAGATCAACCTCCATCTTGTCGGTAATCTCTCTCAACCTGGCGTGCTGATCCCGGTATATAATGTACGCCTTGGCGGTCTTGCGGTATGAAGAACTGAGGAGCACCTCTTCGACGATATCCTGTATCTCTTCCACGGTCATGATCTTGCTGTCGAAGAGCTTTTCAGCCAGGCTGAGCGTCTTTATCGTCAGCCTCTGTGCCACATCTTGACCGAACTCGCCGGTTGCCGCGCCTGCCTTTGCAAGCGCAGCCGTGATCTTTGTTGCGTCAAACCTGTCCAGACGGCCGTCTCTCTTTCGGATCTTATTGTGCACGGATTATTCCCCCTCTGTCATATTGACACAACATATTGTGGTCGCATAGTAGTACTAATACTATATGTCGTCAAGAAAAATTTTTCGCAGGACGAGACAGCACCGAAAGAATATGTTGAAAACAGGACGTTTCCTCCTATCAGAAAAATATAGGCACAGGTAAAATTCCGAAATCTGATAATTCTTACGAGACCGACATGTCTAAAAAACTTGACTAGTTCCTATGGGTCGTACTAAGAGATTTCTTACCATAATCAATCGGAGGGGAACAACGGTGATCCCACGGTATTCAAGAGACAAGATGACACATATCTGGAGCCCTGAAAATCGGTTCCAGAAATGGCTGGAGATAGAGATCCTCGCATGCGAGGCCCTTGCAGCCCAGGGAAAGATACCGGCCGAATCGCTCAATACCATCAGGGAAAGGGCCGGGTTTGATATCCAGAGAATTGATGAGATTGAAAAAACGGTCAAACATGACGTGATAGCCTTTCTCACCTCGGTTTCGGAAAAGGTGGGGGAAGATTCGAGATACATACATATGGGTCTCACGTCCTCCGATATCCTGGATACCTCCCTTGCTGTTCTCCTGAAGGAGGCGTCGGAGCTCCTTATCGCGGATCTGGATGACCTCCTGGTCGCCCTGAAAGACAAGGCATTTGAATACAAGGATACCATCATGATCGGAAGATCGCACGGGATTCACGCGGAGCCGATTACATTCGGCCTCAAGATGGCCCTCTGGTATCAGGAGATGAAAAGAAACCGGGCACGGCTTGTCAGTGCGGGGGAAACGATCAGCTGTGGAAAGATATCAGGGGCCGTCGGCACCTTTTCCTTTATTGATCCCGGGGTCGAAGAATATGTATGCGAAAGGCTGGGACTGAAACCTGCCCCCATATCCACGCAGATTGTCCAACGGGACAGACACGCCGAGTATTTTGCCACCCTTGCCATAACGGCCTCTTCTCTTGAAAAATTTTCCACGGAGATACGGCATCTTCAGAGGACGGAGGTCAGAGAGGCCGAGGAATTCTTCTCTCCCGGCCAGAAGGGATCTTCGGCAATGCCCCACAAGAGGAACCCCGTGCTTTCTGAAAATCTCTCCGGCCTGGCGCGGCTCATGAGATCCTATGCCCTTGCCTCGATGGAAGACGTGGCCCTCTGGCATGAGCGGGATATCAGCCATTCTTCCGTGGAGCGGGTTGTTGCTCCCGACGCCACGATACTCCTTGATTTCATGCTCAGCAGGTTTGCCGGTGTTGTGAAAAACCTCCTTGTATACCCGGAGCGGATGCTGGCCAATCTGAATATGACCAGGGGTCTGGTGTTTTCGCAGATGGTGCTGCTCAAGTGTATTGAAAAGGGTATGTCGAGAGAAGATTCCTATGCACTCGTTCAGAGGAATGCCATGAAATCGTGGGGTGAGGATCTTGACTTCAAACAACTGCTCCTCGAAGACAAACAGGTTATGTCGTCCCTGAGCAGGGAGGATATCGACGGCGTGTTCAGGCTGGAGAATTTCCTTGGCCATGTGGATTTCATATTTGACAGGGTGTTTGGAGGAGACAATGAAGGCGCTTAAATGGGTTGCTGTGCTGTTTCTCCTAGCGGGAACTTTCGGATGCGCTTACGTGCAGGAGTACGTTGAAATTGCCCGAGGCGATGCCAT
>CAZNBR010000109.1:0-7671 GCA_964571315.1 uncultured Syntrophaceae bacterium | reverse complement strand
CCCGTCTTAAAAGAACTGTCGCATCTGCCGGTGATCGTCTATCCCAGCCATGCGGCGGGCAACTGGAAATATGTCCTTCCCCTGACGAAAGCGACGTTGGCGGTGGGAGCGGATGGTGTCATGATCGAGGTTCATCCTGAGCCGGAAAAGGCCGTATCCGACGGAACTCAGTCCCTGAAACCGGAGAAGTTCTACAATCTCATGGAAGAGATACGAGACCTCGAGAACCTCATAAGGAAGAAAACAAAGGTGTCCGCATGAAAAGGATCAAGGTAAATCTCGACAAGCAATATTCCCTCTCTCACGAGATCTGCATCGGCCATAATATCCTTGACCGCATCGGGCTTGTCATTGCGAAGGGAAATCTCGCTCATCGGTACAGTGTCATCACCGATTCCAACGTATCCGCCCTCTACGGTGAAGAGATCCTCGGCGTATTGAAAGAGATGAATGTAAAGACAGATCTGATTGAGTTCCCGGCGGGAGAGGCGTCCAAAAATATGGACACGGTTCTCACCATTGCAAAGGAGTTGGTCAATCGTGGCGTCGACAGAAGCTGTGCCCTGATTGCGCTCGGCGGCGGAGTCACCGGCGATATAACCGGCTTTATCGCATCCATATACATGAGATCCATCCCCTACATCCAGGTGCCGACGACCCTCCTGGCCCAGGTAGATAGCAGCATCGGCGGCAAGACGGGGATCGATCTTCCGGAGGGGAAAAATCTGCTGGGGACATTTTCCCAGCCGCAATCCATATTCATAGACCTCCGGTTCCTGGAATCCCTCCCGGACGATGAATTCATCAACGGCCTATCGGAGGTCGTAAAGTACGGGATCATTGATGATGTCGAACTCTTCACCCTCCTGGAGGGGAAATCCGACGCGATCAGGAGCCGGGATCCGGACGTACTGCAGACGATCGTTGAGCGGTCATGCAAGATAAAAAAGGGTATCGTTGAAATCGACGAGAAGGATATGGGCGTGCGCCGTATCCTCAATTTCGGCCATACGATAGGACATGCCATCGAAGCGGAGTCGGGATACACGATCCCCCACGGGAATGCCATCTCGGCAGGCATGATCGCCTCGGCCCGTATATCGGAAAAGATGAAGTACCTTTCATCCGAGGATCGGGGCAGGATACAACAGCTTGTGAGGGCCGCAGGCCTTGCCGACCATATCCCGGCATCGATCAGTACGGAAGGGATCCTCTCGAAGACCAGGGCGGACAAAAAGAAGAAAGGTGGTTCCATCCACTTCGTGTTGCTGAAGAAGATCGGGATGCCCTTCATCAACGGATCGGTGGAAGAGGCGCTTATCTACGAAACCATCGAGGAGCTGAAAAAATGAAATCCCAATCGATCGATCACCTGAGAGATCGCCTGAAAAAGAAGGATGAAAAGATCGTCAGGCTTTTGAACGAACGGGCCCGGATATCCCTGGAGATTGGGGATACAAAAAAGAAGGAGGGTCTGGACATCTATGATCCCGCGCAGGAGAGCAGGATCTACAGCCGCCTGAATGAGATCAATGAAGGGCCTCTGTCCGACAGAGCCCTGGAGGATATTTTCACCGAGATCCTGTCGGCATCACGGGCCCTCCAGGCGCCCGTATCGGTAGCCTATCTGGGTCCGGAGGCTTCATTCACGCACGCAGCGGCCCGGTCCCGCTTCGGCAGGAGCGCCCTCTTCTCCCCCCGGCCGACCATACTCGATGTCTTTGACCAGGTGGAGCGAAGAAAGTCGGACTGGGGGGTCGTCCCCGTGGAAAATTCCCTGGAGGGCGCCGTCAAGCTGACACTGGACAGGCTGCTCGCAACACCCCTGCATATTCTGGGGGAGAGCTTCCTCCGGATCAATCACTCCTTGTTATCTACGCGAAAAGACCTGGACGGGCTCAAGCGGATTTACTCTCACCCCCAGGCCCTGGCACAGTGCCAGGGATGGATCAGGGAGAATTTGCCTCACTGTTCCCTCCATGAAACAGACAGCACGGCAAAGGCCGCTCGGAATGTTGTGGAGGATGCTGAAGGAGCCGCCATCGCCAGCAGCAGCGCCGCGGACCTGTACGGGCTCACCGTCATCTCGGAAGGGATCGAAGATAATCCGTCGAACGTCACCCGGTTCCTCGTGATCGGGAGGGGGGAGAACGGGCCAACGGGGAAGGACAAGACGTCCATCCTGATGGGGACCCGTCATATGCCGGGGGCCCTGTACAGTTCATTGCAACCCTTCGCCCAGAAGGAGATCAATCTGATGAAGATCGAGTCCTACCCCATCAAGGGGAGCATGTGGGAGTACCTCTTCTTCGTCGATTTCGACGGGCACGTGAAGGAAGACAAGATACGCGAATGCCTGGAGGATCTCGGCAGGCACGCCACCTTTATCAAGATACTGGGCTCGTACCCGATGGGAGACCCGCAGCCATGATCTGTATCCCGGTTGTCGCGAAAACGAATGAAGAAGCGCTGGAACGGATGGATGCCTCTTTCCGCCTGGCCGATCTCGTGGAGCTGAGGATCGACTCCATCGGAGGGGGTAATCTCAAAAAACTGCTCTCCGCGAAGAAGGGGCCGATCCTTGTCACCGCGCGCAGAAAAGAGGAAGGGGGGAGGTTCGCGGGGAGTGAGCCGGAACGGATCGCCCTCCTGCGCGAGGCCATCCGGCTGGAGGCCGACCTCGTCGACGTTGAGCTGAGCACCGATGAGGCCCTCACGGCAGCAGTGGTAAAAGAGATACAGAAAGGGAGAGGCCGAACAAAACTGATCGTCTCTCACCACGATTTCAACAGAACTCCCCCGTACCGAACGCTCCAGGGGATATGCAACCGATGCGCCGGGAGGGGCGCCGACATCGTCAAGATCGCCACCTTCGCCGAATCGATGGAAGATAATCTAACAATACTGAAGCTGATCGGCTGGGCGCGAAGGAAGGGGCAGATCATCATCGCCCACTGCATGGGGGAGAAGGGAAAGGCAAGCCGGGTCATGGCGCCATTCTTCGGTTCATATCTGAGCTTTGCCTCCCTCGAGAGGGGGCAGGAGTCCGCCCCGGGGCAGCTGACCGCTTCGGAGATGCGGGAGATATTCAGGATACTGGGGACATGAAAAACGATTCACTGATATGTGCCCTCTTCGGCAACCCGGTGGCACAGAGCCTCTCACCCCTGATGCTCGGCGCGGCATTCAGGGAAATGAATATCGATGCCTCCTACCGGGCGCTGCGGGTGGAGAATGCCCGGGATATCCCGGGAAAGATGGAGGCCATGGATATCAGGGGGGCGAGTATCACGATCCCCCACAAGACTGGGATTATGCGGTATCTTGACGCGGTCAGCGACAGCGCCGCACGGATCGGCGCGGTGAACACCCTCACGCGTGCGGATGGCAGGCTGCAGGGGGACAACACCGACTGGACCGGCCTCGTCCGTGCCCTGAGCGAGGCACTGGAGATCAGGGGAAAGAGATTCGCAGTCCTGGGCGCGGGAGGGGCCGCGAGGGCCGCCGTTTACGGCATCCTCAATGAAGGGGGAATCCCCGTCGTTGTGAACCGGACGACGAAAAAGGGGCAGCAGGTCGCGAAAGAGTTCGGGTGCGGCTTTTATCCCCTCGATCAGATACAGGGAATAACGGGGGACTGCCTGATCAATACGACGCCGGTGGGTATGTTCCCGAATACGGATGCATCGCCCGTAAGCGCGGACACGGTCGAACATTTCGAATGGGTCATGGACACCATCTACAATCCCCTGGAGACCCGGCTCCTGAAGAATGCCGGGCGGGCGGGGTGCCGGACCATTTCGGGCACCACGATGTTTGTCCACCAGGGAGCGCAGCAGATACGGATATGGACAGGTCTGGAGCCCCCGACGGATCTCATGAAAAAAGTCGTACTGGAAAGGCTTCGAGATGAGACGGATTAGGACACTGAAAAAGCTGGATGCGACCGTCAGGGTGCCCGGCTCGAAGAGCTATACCCAGAGGGCCCTCCTCATCGCCTCGCTGGCCGAAGGGGAATCCCTTCTGCGTAACGCCCTGATATCCGACGATACGAAGCATTTGATGGAGGCCCTCCGATCCCTCGGCGCCGGTATCCTGGCCGCTGGGACCGATATCGCCGTCACCGGTACGGGTGGAAACATACAAAATCCCGGGGAGAAACTCTTCCTCGGAAACAACGGCACCGCCCTGAGATTTCTCACGTCTCTGGCCTCTCTCGGCACGGGCGAGGTCATCCTGGATGGAAGCGACCGACTCAGGGAGCGGCCGCTGCAACCGCTGCTCGACGCCCTCCAGGGGCTGGGGGCCAACTGCCGCAGCATAGGCAACACCGGCTGCCCGCCCGTCGCCATTCAGGGGGGAGGCCTCCGGGGCGGCAGGGCGATCTTTACCGATGCGCGCAGCAGCCAGTATATCTCCTCCCTCCTGATCAGCGCCCCCTACGCGAGAGAAGACATGGTCGTAGAATTGCGGGGGTCGACCGCTTCCCTGCCCTACATCGATATGACCACGGGGGTGATGCATCACTTTGGGGTGGACGTGATAAAGAAAAAAACAGATGAATACATCGTTCAGGCCCGGCAAAAATACGCGGGGCGGGACTATTCCATCGAAAGCGACGTATCCAGCGCCTCCTACTTTTTTCTGGCGGCGGCCATCTGCAAGGGAAAGGTGCGGGTCCTGAATATCAACCCCGATACCCCCCAAGGAGATATCGGTCTCTTGAAGATCATGGAACAGCTGGGCTGCCGCGTTCTGAGGGGGCCGGACTGGGTGGAGGTCACGGGGAATACCCTGCATGCCGGCGGTTTCCGGTTCGATATGGCGCACATGCCCGATATGGTCCCGACGCTCGCCGTCCTGTCGGCTTTCAGGCCCGGGCGGACCGGGATCGGCAACGTCT
The DNA here is from genome assembly GCA_964571315.1 of uncultured Syntrophaceae bacterium. Classification (GTDB taxonomy): domain Bacteria; phylum Desulfobacterota; class Syntrophia; order Syntrophales; family UBA2210; genus UBA6078. The sequence goes on along the minus strand of CAZNBR010000109.1, from coordinate 2,768 downwards.
CGCACCTGCGCCTCAAGGAGAGCGACCGGATAGCGGCCCTCGTCAATGAACTGAACCGGACCGGGATCGATGCGGAGGAGCGGGAAGACGGCCTTATCATCAACGGGGGAACCCCTCACGGCGCGCGGATCGAGACGTACGACGACCATCGGATCGCGATGAGCTTCGCCGTGGCCGGGCTCGCGGCGGAGGGGATGGAGATCAAAGACGAGACATGCGTCAGCAAATCCTTCCCCGACTTCTGGGAGAAACTGGAGCGACTCTACCCATGAAGAATATCATACTCATCGGATACCGCTGCACGGGGAAAACCTCCGTCGGAAAAAGACTTTCCGAGAGACTCGATCTGCCCTTCCTCGACACCGACGATCTGATCACCCGGGAGGCGGGGATGTCGGTCGGCGAGATCGTACGGGAAGGGGTGTGGCCCCTCTTCCGCCGGAAGGAAAAAGAGGTGATCGGGCGGCTCTCATCGATGGAGGGCAGCATCATAGCCCCCGGAGGGGGGGCGTTTGAAGATCCTGAAAACAGGGAGGCCCTGAGGGACAACGGCCTGTTTGTCTGGCTCACCGCCGACGTGAAGACGATCATGGAGCGGATGCTCGCGGACCGGAAGAGCAGCGACCAGCGCCCTCCCCTCTCCGACGGCGATCTCGAGGCGGAGGCAGCCCGGATCATGAAAAGGAGAGAGCCCGCGTATCGTCAGCTGGCCGATCTGACCATCGATACCGCGCAAAAAAGCATCGACTCGATAGCGGAAGCTATCTGTGGCTTCTTAAAAAAACAGGGTGGATCGATCCACCATGGCAAGGAGTAGATATGTCAGGAAATACCATCGGAACGATCTTCAGGGTAACGACCTGGGGGGAATCACACGGAAAGGCTATCGGAGCGGTCGTCGACGGATGCCCGCCGAATATTGTCCTCGCCGAACCGGACATGCAGAAAGAGCTGGACCGGAGGAGGCCGGGGCGCGGAGGGGCAAACTCACCACGCCACGAAGAAGACCGGGTTGAGATCCTCTCCGGCACCTTCGAAGGAAAGACTACCGGGACGCCCATCTCCCTGATCATACACAACCGGGACGCCGCAAGCGGTGATTACGATGAGATCAAGGAACTCTTCAGGCCGGGACACGGAGATATCACCTACCACAAAAAATACGGGATCCGCGACTACCGCGGAGGCGGCCGCGCCTCCGGACGCGAGACCTCGGCGCGCGTGGCCGCGGGGGCCATCGCCCGGAAGATACTGGACCGCAAAGGGATCGAGGTCATCGCCTGCACCAGGGAACTGGGCGGCATAACCGCGGAAGGAGGGATACTGGCCCAGATTGAACCGGGCGGCCTCCTGTGCCCCGACAGCGAAGCGGCCCGGAAGATGGAGGCCCGGATCGAAGAGGCACGCAAAGCGGGCGATTCCCTCGGCGGGATCGTGGAGATCCTGGTCAGGGGATGCCCCCCGGGTCTCGGGGAGCCCGTATTCGACAAGGTCGATGCCGATCTTGCCAAGGCGCTGATGAGCATCGGGACGGTGAAAGGGGTCGAGATCGGCGCTGGTTTCGGTGCGGCGAGGATGTCCGGCTCCACGTGCAATGACCCCATAACACCTGACGGATTCGCGACGAACAACGCCGGGGGGATACTGGCCGGGATCACCAACGGCGACGAGATCGTCATCAGGGCGGCCTGCAAACCGATTTCCTCCATCGGACAGGAGCAGCAGACCATCGACATCCACGGGAAACCGGCGACCATACAGGTCAAAGGACGACATGATGTCTGCGTCATCCCCCGCATCATCCCCGTCTGTGAGGCCATGGTCGCCATCATCCTGGCGGATCATCTGTTGAGGCACAATGGCATGTGCTGATCTCAAATGCACGGAGGGCGAATCAATAAAAAAGCTGTTGCCCTTTAAAAGGGGCCGTGGTAAAAGCGGCACGTAAATAGATTCTCCCATTACTTGGACGTTTAACACAGGACAGACAGGGACCATGCTCGACACCCGAGATAACCAACCGGTGCTCAATGGTACTCCCCCCCATGACAGCATCAGGGAGATCATTTACCTGATCAGGCGGCTGATGCAGGCAGGGTATCTCTATACCAAGGAACTGAACAAAAAATTTAATGTCAGCGCACCTCAGCTGAATTGCCTGATCGCCCTTTCCGAAAATGGTCCACTCCCCCCCTCCCAGATAGCCAGATACATCATGGTCAAGTCCAGTACGGTTACGGGGGTCATCGACAGACTGGAGCAGAAGGGGCTGGTACGGAGGGTCCGCAATTCCAGCGATCGCCGTGTTATCACTATCGAACTAACCGATGAGGGCGAAAAACTGGCTCAGCATGCCCCGCCCCCGATTCAGCAAAAGATTGTGGATGGCCTCAAAGGGCTGTCGCTGGAACAGAAGGAACAGATTGACCGTAACCTGAACCTGCTTATCCAGATGCTCGACACCGATGAGCTGGAGGTTGATCTTTCGAACGGAGATTCCCAACCGCCGCTCTGAGAATACCTTTCTTCCTTTCCCCTGTATTGATCTGTTCAAGTCATTAAAATCCTTAATTAAATAATACCACATGTCAGATCATCCCCGGTATCGGGAATTCCTGCACAGAGAAGCGGGCGGAAAAAGAGTTGACAGGCACTATCTCTTATTGTATTAGTTTCAATACAAATAATCTTAGCTGTAAGTAGTTTTTCTGTCTTGCAAGCCCAAGGAATCGCAGCGGTGGGGAGATTTTTATATGCACGCGACCTCT
>CAZNBR010000108.1:0-7730 GCA_964571315.1 uncultured Syntrophaceae bacterium | reverse complement strand
AACGCAGAAAATAATTTCTAACTTACTAACAGGTCTCTTACGTGTTTTATGAGATCATCGGCCTTGACAGGTTTGTGCAATATCATGTCCACCTTCGGAAATTCTTCGGAAGGTTCAAAGGACTGGTACGGACCCTGAAGATCAACCCCGCTCAGGATAATCAGGGGCATATCCTTCCCCCTGTCCATGGAACGGACCTCGGATATCACATTAAATCCCTCACCCCATGTTTCCATCATCATATCAACAATCGCCAGATCGGGAGTGGTGGATTTTATCATATCAACACCGCTCTTGCCATTCTCCGCCGTAAACACCTCATATCCGCTCTTTTCAAGTATCAATCTGGTCGCCATCAGGAAGTCCCTGTCGTCGTCTATCAGGAGTATCTTTTTCTTTATAGGCATGGTCAATTACCTCCAATATTTGAAATTCTTCCACAATTCTTTCTAAAAAAATGGCCACCCAAAACATTGAAACCTATCGTAGCTATTTAAGGATATTTCATAACACATAGTTTTTTGCTATATATTTTGGTGAGTTACTCGGTTAAGGGAACGCTGGATCAGCCATCCTATCCGACCATGGCATGCAATACCAAAAGAGTATCCCCGGTAAAACGGAAACGGGAATGAGGGTAGTTTATCAGGTTAGATGCATACCCTCAAAAGGCTTCTTGGTGGATCAACCGAAACAATACTCCCGGTTTTAAAGAACCTTTTTAACAAATAAAAAGTGAAAGCTGCCCGGCAATTTTTTTAAATCAGCAATACAGGCAACGCGTGAAAGACCGGAACTGTTTGAACATTTTGGTTGATTTTAGTTCATATCTCTCAGAAGATCAATACCAATTCTCAAAGAATGCATTCTCCCGCACATCCCAAACCGGGGATCAAATTTTATCTTGATCCGTCCTGAAGGTGCGGGCAATCAATCCGGTCGGCACATTAATTCTTTTTGAATTCCGAAGCGACAGCCTCGACACTTGACTTCGCGTCGCCAAAAAGCATCCGGGTATTTTCCTTGTAAAAGAGATTGTTGTCGATACCGGCAAAACCGGGTGCCATGGAACGCTTTAAAACAATAACCGTTTTTGCCTGATCGACATTTATGACCGGCATACCATAGATCGGGCTGCCTTCACTTTCTCTGGCCGCTGGATTGACAACATCATTTGCTCCGATGACAACACAGACATCAACACCTGCAATTGTCCGGTTAATGTCATCCATTTCAACGAGCTTGTCATAGGGGACATTGGCTTCGGCAAGAAGTACATTCATGTGCCCCGGCATACGCCCCGCCACGGGATGAATGGCGTAGAGTACTTCGCTTCCGTTCTCTTCCAGGAGATCACCCAGTTCGCGAAGGGTGTGCTGCGCCTGCGCAACGGCCATCCCGTATCCGGGAACAATAACCACAGAACCGGCGGCTTCTAATAAATAATAAGAATCTTCCGGCGTAATGGGTTTTACCTCACCCTCAATCTCCACGTCTCCTTTTGTTGCAGAGGCGCCAAAACCTCCGAAAAGCACATTGGTAATAGAACGGTTCATGGCTTTACACATGGCATTGGTCAATATAATACCGCTCGCCCCTACAAGGTCGGGGCGCCCGCGACTATCAAGATATTATTTTGGATGGCGAGGCCCGCCGCACACCCCGCAATGCCGGAATAGCTGTTCAACAGAGAAACTACGACAGGCATATCGGCGCCGCCTATGGATATGGTTAACAGGATACCCAGGACCAACGACATGATGATAATTCCGATGAATAGCGGATAACCGGTTGATGGATTTATCAATAAAAAGGTTCCCGCCACAAGTGTTCCTATAAAGACCGCCCCATTCAATACCGTTTGCCCGGTGAAGAGTATCGGTCTTCCGCTTATGTATGCTGCAAGTTTACCCCAGGCAACCAGGCTGCCTGAAAAGGTGACACCTCCGATAAGGACCGCGAGGAATACTGTTGCTGTTGTAAATAGATCGGAAGCAACCATCACATGATAGGTCGCCCAGCCGACAAGAAGACTTGTAATGCCGCCAAAACCGTTAAAAACGGCCACCATCTCAGGCACCTGTGTCATAGCGACAAGGCGTGCTGAAAATACTCCAATAATACTTCCCGCAATAATCCCTGCCGCGATCCATTTGTAATCGATGATCCCCTGGCTCAATAACGTCATCACTACGGCGAGAAGCATGCCAAGTGAAGAAACAAGATTGCCCTTTCTTGCCGTGGCTGGAGAAGTGAGCATTTTTAAACCGAAGATAAACAAAGCCACAGCAACAATGTAAGATAAATTTACGAGAAGATATATTCTCATTTCCTTCCTCCATCCGTCTTTTTCCTGAACATTCCCAGCATCCTGTCAGTAACCACATATCCGCCAACCACATTGATTGTTGCGAAAATTACCGCCGCCGTACCCAGCAGTATGCTTATATTATTGTCCGCAGAACCTGATGCCATGATAGCGCCTACAATGGTAACCCCGGAGATCGCATTGGACCTTGACATCAGCGGGGTATGAAGTTTTGCCGGCACCTTTGATATGACCTCAAATCCGACAAATACGGCAAGCATAAGAACCATGCTCATCGAGATAAGATAGATGTTTTTAGAGGTAATTGGATCCATATTTTTTCCTTTACATAAGTTTTTTAAGGTTTTGCTGAAGATCTCATTTTCGTGAGTAACCAAACAGCCTTCAATAATTTCGTCATCAAGGCGAATCTTGAAATTTTTTGTTTCCCCATCCCAATATTCGCTGATAAAATTGGTAAGGTTGCTGGAGTACATCTGGCTCGTATGGGCAGCTACACGGGACGGCATATTCTCCAGGCCGATAATTGTTACACCGTTCACGGCAACTTCTTCACCTAGTACAGTGCCTTCCACATTTCCACCGCTTCCTGCCGCAAGGTCGATAATGACACTCCCGTTTTTCATTGCAGCAACCATTTCTTTTGTGACGATCAGAGGGGCCTTTCTGCCGAATATCTGAGCAGTTGTGATCACCACATCCGCCATGGCACAGTGTTTTAGCATTTCCTGCCGCTACTTGCTAATCTGCTCTTCAGTCAGGACTTTTGCATAACCATCTTTTGTCTGCCCCGTCTCTCCGAGGTCTATTTTTACAAATTTGGCTCCGAGGGATTGAACCTGTTCTTCAACAACCGGTCTTGTATCAAATGCCTCCACCCTCGCTCCCAGGCGCTTTGCCGTGGCGATTGCCTGAAGGCCCGCAACCCCCGCGCCTATCACGAAGACGCGAGACGGAGAAATAGTTCCCGCAGGTGTCATCATCATGGGAAATATCTTGTTGAGACGCTCTGCTGCGATAATGACCGCCGCATATCCAGCGAGACTTGCCTGGGAGCTCAATGCATCCATTTTCTGGGCTCTCGTTACCCGCGGGATCATCTCCATACTTATGGCACTGATCCCCTGTGAAACAAATTTTCCAAGAATTTCCTTGTCATTAAATGGGTCGAAATAGCTGATGTGAATGCTCCCCTTCCTTAACAGTTCGATTTCTTCAATGGGCGGCTTGTGTAAACGCAACACTGAGTCCGCAGATGACAGAAGAGCTCTTCGATCAGGGTTGATCGTTGCGCCGACCGATACATATTCATCGTCGGCATAGCCTGAAGGCATCCCCGTGCCTGTTTCAATTTCGATTTGCGCGCCCAGTTTTACAAGTTGTTCCACATTGGACGGAATCACCGGAACCCGCCTTTCATCGGTAACATACTCTTTCGGAATGACAATTTTCATTTTCTGACTCCTGTTGTGCTAGCACTCTCTTCTTAATCTGTGTGTATTTATATTTCCCGGTCGCATGTCCTCCGGCAGAGCAGAGGACTAAACAATAGGAAGCATACATACGCTCTATGAAAGCCCTCGCGACGCGGGGTTTTACCGTGACAGACCCTCCACATATTTTATGAGATCATCGGCCTTGACGGGCTTGTGCAATACCAGGTTCACCTTCGGGAATTCTTCGGAAGGCTCGAAAGACTGGTACGGCCCCTGGAGATCAACACCGCTCAAGAGAACCAAAGGCATATCTCTGCCTCCATCCATCGAACGAACTGAGGATATCACATCAAATCCCTCACCCCATGTTTCCATCATCATATCTACGATCGTCAGATCGGGAGATACGGACTTGACCATGTCAACACCGCTCTTGCCATTCTCCGCTGTAAACACCTCATATCCGCTCTTTTCAAGTATCAATCTGGTCGCCATCAGGAAATCCCTGTCGTCGTCTATCAGGAGTATCTTTTTCTTCGTGGTCATGGCCTGTCACCTCCTTCATTGATGTTACCCCATACTGACGCAAGTCTAATGCCAGAGGATTAACCCATTGTAATGCTTCTATAAAATAGGATTATCGGAGGGAAAAGCTCCCTCTCAGAGGGGGCAAGACTCCCCATGCACGGAGAGGATGACCCCATCCAGCAATCAGTATCCCCTCGCACACAGGCAGCTCATTGGCGGCTCCGCTGCAGATCTGTTTCAAAAGGGGGGTGACCTGCGGGCGGCAAACCCGGATTAAATTGTATTTGATTTTTGGGGCCAGCCACTATATCGTCTCAGGCGTGGTCATGGAGGAGGACGCAATGGACGCATCGACAGTAAAGAAACTGCCGTACCCGATCAAAGAACCGGGCAGGCTCTCTCCACGGATCGAGTGGCTCAGGAATTACTATTTCAGGGGGGTTGAAAGACCGTGGAACAACGAGTTTACCTCGTGGGGAACGGGAGAGCCCTGGGACGTACAGTTCGATGAGACGACATTCTACATAGTCCCCGAGACCTACGCCTTTCACCGGACATTCCGGTCTTCATTCATCCAGGCAGCCCACGATGTCGCACTGCATGAAGAGTTCTGGTCGTGGAGCCTTCCCGAGAGGAGGGCGTGGTTTATAAAGGAGGTCATGGTAAACCACGTGCCGCAGGAGATACTCCCGGGGGACCTCATCGCCGGGGGGCGATTCAACATCCAGGCATCCAAGTGCTGGACAAAGGAAGAGACCGCTCAGCGGGACAAGCTCATGTACGGCAGAAAGGGGGCCCGCGCACAGATGAACCGGTTCCATAACCACGGATACGGAAACGCCGGTGCCACCAGCGGTCATATCATACCCGGATATGAGGTGGCATTGTGTATCGGATGGAGGGGAATATACGCCAACCTGCAGGCGGCATTTGACGCACTTACCTCAAAAGAGCAGAAAAGCGCAAAGGGCGCCCAGATAAAAGCCATGATGACGGCGGCAACCATGCCCCGGGAACTGGCAGCACGATATGCCACCCTGTGCAGGGATCTGGCGGAGAAGGAAGCCGACCCCGGAAGGAAAGGCGAACTGGGCACCATGGCCGAAAACCTGGAGAGTGTCCCATGGGAGCCCGCGACAACCTTCTGGGAGGCCCTCCTGGCCCTGTGGCTGACCCATATGCTGGTCATGAGCGACGAGAATTACCCCGGGCCCGGGGTGTCGTTCGGCAGGATAGACCAGTACCTCCTCCCATACTGGGAGCACTCCCTCTCCTCCGGCATGGACAGAGAATTCGGAAAGGATCTCCTGAAGTGCTTCTGGCTGCATGCCAATTACGCCTACGACGCCATGATACGCCTGGGAGATAACCAGGGCATAACCGCGGGATACGGTCAGTTGATAACCCTGTCAGGCATGGGGAAGGACGGTCTGGACATGACCAACGACCTTACGTACGCCATCCTGGAGATCATAGACGAAATGAGCCCCATCCTGGAACCCAAGCCCAATGTCAGGCTTCACAGGTACACCTCCGATCAGCTCCTGAACAGGGTGGTCGACATGATCTCCACCAGCCAGGGGGCACCCTTCCTCCTCAATTTCGACGAGAGGTCCATGGCCGGGATGATGCGGGAGGCGAACAGGGCGGGGCGGAAAGATCTTATCAACGAAGATACCGTCCACAATTACGCCTCCGTGGGCTGTCTCGAAAACACCATGGCGGGCAATGACCGTTCGGGGACGGTGGACAACAATCTCAATCTCCTCAAGGCGGTGGAGCTGGCCCTGACAGGCGGGAAGGATCTCCTCCCCGCCGTCGACCCCATCACCGGCAAGGAGGAGAGGATCAGGCAGGACGGCCCCGTCACGGGAGACCCCGCCACCTTCAAGTCGTGGAATGAGTTCTGGGATGCCTACGCCAGACAGACCGCCTATATTATCGCACGGTGCGCTGAACTGTACGAAGCGACAGAGTCGATACGAGCCAGATTCTGCCCCACGCCATACCTCTCCTGTCTCGTGGAGGGGTGTGCCAGGAGGGGTCTCGATATCACACAGGGGGGGGCAGAGCTGAGCTTTACCACACTGGAGGGTGTTACCTTCGCCACGACCGTGGATTCTCTCCTTACCGTTAGGTATCTGGTCTTCGACAAGCAGGAATGTTCGATGGAGGAACTGGTCCAGGCCCTCAAAGATAACTGGGTGGGACACGAGACACTTCAGGCGAAGGCGAAAAACAGGGCACCGAAGTACGGGAGGGATGACGATGCGGCCGATGCCATGGCGAGAAAGGTTATGGACCTGTGGACCGACGAGACATGGAAGCACAAGACCTCCTCCACACAAAGGCAGTTCAGGCCGGGAATGCTGAGCTGGAATTACTGGATAGGTGACGGGTACATCATGGCGGCAAGCGCGAACGGGAGACCAAAGGGACAGTTTCTGTCCAACGCCATATGCCCGTCGAACGGCGCAGACACACATGGCCCCACGGCCAACGCCAACTCCGTGGGGAAGGCCCTCGGCGGGAAGGCGAGCGACGGCAAAGGGGACTGGGAGGAATACCTGAACAGCCTTCCGAGCGGTTCCAGCCATACCATCACCCTTCACCCCTCGCTTCTGCGCGATCCGGAGCACCGGGAAAAATTCAAGGCGTTCCTGCGCGGGTACGCGGAAAATGGGGGCACCTCCCTGCAGATCAATATGCTGGATGCCGATATGCTGAGGGACGCGCAGAGGCATCCTGAGGACTACCGCACGCTACTGGTCAGGATAACGGGGTATAACGCGTACTTCACCGGGATAGGCAGAGAACTCCAGGACGAGGTCATTGCCCGCGAAAGCCACGGGCGTTATTGACACGGAACGGTTCAAAGAGAAGATATGACGGAAGACAGTTCATCCCTCACGGCCACGATACTGGAGATCCAGAGGCTGTCCACGGAGGACGGCCCGGGCATACGGACCACCATCTTTTTTAAGGGCTGTCCCCTGAGGTGCACCTGGTGTCAGAATCCCGAAAGCATATCGACAGGGCCTCAGCTTCACTGGGAGGAGACGGCCTGCATCGGCTGCGGCACCTGTATCGACACCTGCCCCGAAAAGGCCCTTTCCCGGGGGAACGAAGGGATCATAATCGACAGACGCACCTGCACACACTGCAGCCTGTGCAGCGAGGAGTGCCCATCGGCGGCGATGAAGATGTCGGGAAAGATCTGGGGGCTCGAAGGGTTGATTGCCGAGGCGTTGAAGGACCGGGCATATTTTGAGAAGTCGGGAGGGATCACCCTCTCGGGGGGCGAACCGACCATGCAGGCTCCCGCCGCGGCCGCCCTCCTCAGGGGCCTCAGGAGAGAGGGCATCCACACGGCGCTCGACACCTCCGGGCAGTGTACACCGGACACCCTTGACGCGCTCCTCCCCTGTGTCGACCTG
>CAZNBR010000107.1:0-7829 GCA_964571315.1 uncultured Syntrophaceae bacterium | reverse complement strand
ACGATCCTTTTTATTCACCCCCTTCGGTAACATTTAATATGAGGCAATTCGGTGGATCAGACGGAGTTGCCTTACGCGGCATATCCGGATATAATGATTGATCGTTTATAAACGGGTGTAGATGCCGTGATCCCCTTGCAATTTTTCGCTTGACCGTACAGATAATAAAAGAGAACATGAGATCATATGCGGCGCTGTCTTTCTGCTAAGTCAGGAACCTTTGATGTTATGTAAATCCATCAATCTTGAAGGGGGGATCGGTTATGTTTGAAAAGATACTATACCCGACTGATTTTTCGCATGAGGCGCACAAGGCCTTGGATTTTGTTGTATGCCTGAAGGATGCCGGCGCGCGGGAAGTGGTTATACTCCATGTTATCGACAAGGGAAGCTCTGACGCCATAGCACGGTACGCCACAAAAGACATCCTGGAGATCGAAAAGAATCTTAAAGAACGGGCAATGGCCGAGATACTGCCGATAGAGGGGAGGTTGAAAAAAGAGGGTTTGAAGGTCAAGGTGATAATCACCAAGGCGGTTCCCTATATGGGAATACTGGACGTGGAGAAAAAAGAGAAGGTTTCCGTTATCGTGATCGGCTCTCACGGTATGAGTAACATCGCGGAGATATTTCTCGGGTCCGTCTCGGAGAAGATCGTAAGGAGGGCAAAAAGCCCTGTCCTTGTTGTCAGGTGATGTAGGTAAGTGCGACTATTGTGCCTTCGTTGTCTCGATAAAATTACACATAAAGCAGTTTTGACCGCATAGGATACCCATATGCAAATCACTCTGCCCTTTAGCCTTGACTTGAGGGATGTATTAACCTGATGATCACAGTTATTTATAAAAACGCTTTGCAGAATACCCCGCAGCTCGCCGCGGGGATGAATGCATGCCTTGCCGAAGGGGTTATAAGGTGAAGCGGAGCGTTCCCCTTATCCACATAGGCGCTTGCAGCTTTTTGCAAGACCTGCGCAACTTACAAGCCACGCTAAAGATGCCTCGCGGCTTGCCACGGGGAGCCTCACTTTCAATTGTTTATACGTTATGATCTTACTCCCTTCTTGTATGCAGGGCGAAAAACAATACGGGGCAACAAAAGGCACCCATCGTATCGGAATATCGTCTTTCAAGGCATACAGCTGTGGGGGAGATTACTCTATAACCCGTAAATTGTCGCCCGTAAGGTACTTCTGCCTGAGCCGTTCTTTTCCCTCCGGAGAAACATCGAGATGACCCCCTCTCCATTGCGTGAGCTGGAGGACGACGCCATTTCCCGCTTTCGGACCGAGAAGAGCTTCAGGGAATGTTTCGTCTCTCAGCTGACTTTTATCGACCTTAACCCCCTGCTGTTCCAGATGGTCCACATATTCTTCGAGATTATCTATTTCGAGGCCAATGTGCTGGACACCAGTTCCCCGCGATTCGATGTGCTGAGCAATGAAACTGCTGTCATCGGTTGGTTCGAGGACGCTGATGATACTCTCCCCGAGTTGAATGCATGCCCCTTTGTAGTGCTTGTCAGTGCATTCGAACTTCAACATCAGCTCACCGCCAAGGTTCTCCACAGCGGATCTGATTGCCTCATTCATGTCCTTAACTGCAAACGCAACATGATTGATTCTAACGATTTTTGCCATGACAGCCTCCTTTTTTTACGATTATAGACGCCCCGCCCGCGATATATATTCTTTCGTGGCTGATCATACAAGTAAAATATATAGACGGTCTGATGACCTGGGATAAAAGAAAAAGACTGCAGCGGAGCGGTTCTCATCCGTCTGTGCATTCAACAGCGTGGAAACGATACATCGTGCAACACTGTGCGGTCATGTGCAAAGGGTGGTCAAGGTGTTACATGTTGTGAAGTTTTCGTCGAAGATGCGCCCTAGTTTTCACTGAGTACCCTCATCGCCTCCTCTACCGGTCCCATAGTGACAATAAGAATACCGACATCACACGTTCCTATACAGGAATAGATGTTATCAACACTGATGTTGACGTCTTTCAAAACCCTTAAAACTATATTGCAGACCAGAAAACCAATCCTCGCTCTAGGTGAATCTACATGTTTTCAGTCTCTTGATTTAAGACGATTCTGAAGCTAAAAGGAACAAGGCGTGTTGGGTATAGCGTGTGGTAAGTTAACTCTAAGAATTAAAAAGGGGCTACGGAAAACCCGTAACCTCTTGTTTTTGTTATTGGCGTCCCCACGGGGAGTCGAACCCCGGCTGCCGGCGTGAAAAGCCGGTGTCCTAGGCCACTAGACGATGGGGACGCGTTATGGTGTCGTGTCATTGGGAAACGAATTGTCGCTTATAATCTTTATCGGTCCCTCTGTCAACAATAAATTGAGGTATTCCTGAATCCTTATGCTGCCCCCGGCAGTGTCATGCAAAATCATACCCTGTCCCGAAACCAAGAAGCCATACCGCACTGTTTTCCCTCTGCAGAAATGTACGCTGGACCAACGGAATTTTCCTTGACAACGGGGGCTTTATCGCTTATGAAAATATGACCTACGGTCATATTTTGACCTTTGTTTAGATGCCAGTCCTTGTTGCCATTGCGTGCTGGCCCTGAGAGCATTTAAAACAAGAGCGTAAACGGGGGGGACGCGATTGGTTCTGGAGAGACGCAGAGAGAAAGAGAAGAGGCAGAGGAGAAAGACCATTCTCAGGGCTGCCAGGAGGCTGTTCTTCAAGCAGGGAAACAGGCCTGTCACCATTTCAGATATTGCGAAAAAGGCCGAGCTGAGCAAGGGGGCGATCTATCTCTATTTCAGCAGTAAGGAGGAGATATGCGCCCAGATACTGCTGGATGATATCGGGAGAGTCCACAAAGAAGTCCTTCCCATATTCGACGGCAAGAGCAGAGCATCGGAGGTCCTGATGGGCTTTGCCCACCTGTATGTGGGTTTTTTCCTGAAGGACAGGGAACTGTTCAGGCTCCTGATGAATTTCATGATGCATGCCGATAATCTGAACCTTTCAAGCGATACAAATCAAAGGATTATCCAGGAAACAAACAAGGCGATCTCTGTTACCGAAAGCATATTTCAATACGGGATCGATACAGGGGAGTTTCTTCTCAAGAGAGAGGATGTGAGAATCATGAGGGACGCCTTCTGGGGAATGCTCAACGGGGTAATCTCACTGCACCTCTTTATCGGCAAAGAAGCAACCAGAGTGGAGAGAATACATTCCAACGTTGACGGGTGTTTAAGGGTTTTCATAGAAGGTCTCAGAAAATCCGATGTGGTCTAGGACAAACCAAACGTAAAGCAAGATACTTGTTTTACACTTAACGAAGGAGGAGTGATATGTCGTATAAAATCAGGAAAGCCGCCGTTATAGGGGCGGGAGTCATGGGCGCTACGATAGCAGCTCACCTGGCCAATGCAGGGATTGAGAGTGTGATGCTTGATATCGTGCCTCCCTTTGATCCGAGTGAAAAGGATCTGAAGAAGGGTTTGACAAAGGAGAGCAAGGCGTGGCGGAACAGCTTCGCGGCGAACGGGCTGGCCGGCGTGGCAAAATCCAAACCGGCGAGCTTCTTTTCCAAAAAGCTTGCATCGATGATCACCATCGGTAACCTCGAAGACAACCTCGATCTCCTGAAGGATGTCGATTTTGTGCTCGAGGTGGTGGTCGAGAATCTCAAGATCAAGCAGGAGCTCTTCGCGAAGGTCGAAAAGGCCGTGAAGGCGGATTGTATTGTTGCCACCAACACATCCGGCATTCCGATTAAGGATATCTCGTCGAAGATGGGTGCGAAGCTGAAGGAGCGTTTTCTGGGCGTACACTTCTTTAATCCTCCCCGCTATATGAGACTGGTGGAGTTGATACCCGACAAGACAACGAAGAAGGAGATCGTCGAGTACATGACAGATTTTCTGGAGAACGTCGTCGGAAAGGGAGTTGTCCGCTGCAAGGACGTCCCCAATTTCATCGCGAACCGGATCGGTACCTTTGACATCTCGAACGCGATTGACACGATGGTCAGCAAGGGTCTTACGGTGCCGGAGTTGGATGCCATCATCTCCAAGCCACTCGGCAGACCCGGCTCCGCGATCTTCGGGACGCTCGACCTCGTCGGTCTGGACACCGGCGATCATGTCAACAAGAATCTCGTTGCGGCGGTACCGGACGATGAGATGGTATCTATCTTCAAAGGTCCTGATTTTATGGCCAAGATGCTGGAGAACAAATGGCTCGGCAACAAGACGGGGCAGGGCTTCTACAAGAGGGCGAAGAATGAGAAGGGGAAGAAGGTCAAACTGGTCCTCGACTATAAGACCATGGAGTATGGGCCCTTCGAAAAACCTGTCTTTGAATCTATTACAGAGGCCGCGAAGGTGGCCGGAGGGTTCGGCGCGAAGCTCAAGGCCCTCTTCTATTCCGAGAAGGATGCCGCCGCTGATGTCGTGCGGCAGTACCTCTGCAGGAACTTTATATATTCGGCAAACCGTATTCCCGAGATCGCCGACACGGTGTACCAGATCGACAACACCATGAGGTGGGGATACAACCACCAGAAGGGTCCCTTCGAGACGTGGGATGCCGTGGGCGTGAAGGAATCGGTTGAGGTGATGAAGAAGCTGGGGCTGGATGTCCCCGAAAAGATCACCGAGATGCTGAAGAAGAAATGTACGACCTTCTACACGGAGAAGAAGGACGGCAAATACTACTACGACTTCGCCAAGAAGGGGTACGCAAAGATGGAAGCTAATCCCCGGATTATCTTCCTGTCCGAGCTCAAGGCGAAGAAGAAGGTAATCAAGGAGAATGCCGCCGCTTCTCTTATTGATATCGGTGACGGCGTGGCGTGCCTCGAATTTCATACCAAGATGAACGCCATCGATGGTGACCTGACACAGATGATATACGACAGCTGTGATATCGTGGAGAAGGATTTCGAGGGTATGATCGTTGCGAACCATGCCACGAATTTCTCTGTCGGCGCCAATGTCTTTAACCTCCTTGTGGCAGTCCAGGAGGGGAAGTGGGACGATATCGACAAAGAGATCCACTCCCTGCAGTACGCCAACATGAGACTGAAATATCTGGACAAACCGGTCGTAACCGCTCCGGCGGGTATGGCACTGGGCGGAGGTTGCGAGATAGCCATGCACGGCCACCGTTGCCAGCCCTGCGGCGAGTCATACATGGGCCTGGTGGAAGTAGGCGTTGGCCTGCTCCCCGCGGGTGGCGGATGTAAGGAACTGATGGTGCGTTGCACCGAGGGCCTGCCGTCTGGTGTTGTCGAGACCGCAAACCTGGATCCCATCTATCAGAAGATCCTGGGGAACATCGCACAGGCATCGGTGTCCACCAGCGCGGTGGAGGCGATGGAAATGGGATATGTCAGGAAGACGGAAAATCTGAGTCTCAACCGTGAGCACCAGATGTGGGATGCCAAACAGCTCGTCCTGGCGATGGCCAGGAGTTTCAAGAGGAAAAAGCCCGACATGATCCCCGTTCTGGGAGAGAACTTTATGGGTATCGTGCATGCCTACCTGTTCAACATGAAACATGGGAACTTCATGTCCGACTATGACCTGCATGTCACGACGAAGGTTGCGTGGGTCCTCTCCGGCGGCCAGTGCCCGGAGAACACCTTCGTCACGGAGGACGCGATACTTGATCGTGAACGGGAGGCTTTCCTCAGTCTTGCCGGCGAACAGAAGACGCAGGAGCGTATTACGCATATGCTCACGACGGGCAAGCCGCTTCGTAACTAACTATAACATGTTGAGCCGCGCGGAACATGCGCGGCATCAGACGATAAGGAGGATTATTATGCGTGAAGCTGTTATTGTTGAGACAGTGAGAAGTCCGGGAGGGCGGTACAAGAGAGGCGGCCTTGCCCAGACCAGAGGG
The DNA here is from genome assembly GCA_964571315.1 of uncultured Syntrophaceae bacterium. Classification (GTDB taxonomy): domain Bacteria; phylum Desulfobacterota; class Syntrophia; order Syntrophales; family UBA2210; genus UBA6078. The sequence continues at coordinate 1,948 of CAZNBR010000107.1, read as the reverse complement.
GACGAGATAGGAATCCAGGTGCTCAAAGGGTTGATGGCGAGGGCTCCGCAGGTAAAGCACGAAGATGTCGACGATATAATCTGCGGGTGCTCATTCCCCGAGGCCGAACAGGGGATGAACCTCGGCAGGATCATAGGGCTTGGCGCCGGGTTCCCGGTAACTACCTCGGGGATGGTTGTCAACCGTTTCTGTTCTTCTGGTATTCAGTCCATAGCGGACGCCACGGCGAAGGTCAGAGCGGGATGGTCGGATATAATCATTGCCGGCGGCTGCGAGACCATGAGCCATATACCGATGGGCGGATGGATAACTCGCCCGCATCCCGACTGGGGTGATCTTCCGATGGCCTATGTGTCGATGGGGATCACCGCGGAAAATGTCGCGGCCGATTATGGCATTACCCGTGAGGAACAGGACAAGATGGGGCTGGAGAGCAACCGCAGGGCCTACGAGGCGATCCAGAAGGGTCTGTGGAAAGAGGAGATCATCCCCGTCAACGCCTGGAAGTACAAGAAGGACAAGAAGGGGCAATGGGTCAGGGAAAGTTTTATCTTTGACATGGACGACGGTGTGAGATGGCCCTCGACAATGGAGAATATGGCGAAGCTGAAATCCCCCTTCAAGCTGGGCGGTTCGGTGACGGCGGCGAACGCGTCACAGATGACCGACGGGGCCGCTTTCACGATGATCATGTCTGCCGAGAAGGCGAAGGAACTGAAGCTGAAGCCCCTCGCCAAACTGGCCTATTTTGCGGTTGCGGGGAACAGACCGGAGGAGATGGGGGTCGGTCCCCGCTACGCGATCCCGAAGGTCCTGAAGCTGGCCGGACTGACGACGGACGATATCGATTTGTTCGAGATCAACGAGGCCTTTGCCTCCCAGGCCCTGTATTCCTGCAGAGAACTCGGTCTTACCGAGCGCTACTGGAAGGGGGATATCAACCCGAACGGCGGCGCGATCGCCATCGGCCATCCCCTAGGATGTACCGGCGCGAAGCTGACCTGCCAGCTGCTGCACGAGATGAAGAGGCGTAAACTGAAAAGAGGGATCGTCTCCATGTGTATCGGCGGCGGCATGGGCGCGGCCGGTATCTACGAGATGCTGTAGCATCTAACTAGTATATCTAACTCAAAAGAGCCATGGCCCCCGCGGTCATGGCTTTTTTTACTTTACAATAAAAACCTGACGGGATAATGACGTGTAAAACCGGTCTGACCGGTGTGATAAGGAAGGGACAAGAGCTTTCAGCTTGTCATTTCGAGTGAAACGAGAAATCTTTAAAACGTAACATGATGAAGAGATGAGATTTCACCCTGACAGGTACTATAGCTCCCTGCTGTCGAAATGACGAAGAAAGATAGTTATTCAAACCTCTCGAGGTAGGAGTTAGGATGATGAAAATTGGTTTCGTTCAGTTTGAACCGCTCTTTGGAGAGGTCGACAGGAATCTGAAACAGGCCGAGGGCCTGATCATGGGATCCGACGCGGACCTGCTGGTACTCCCGGAGCTGTTCAATACCGGGTATGTCTTCACATCGAAGGAGGAGGCGATCTCCCTCTCCGAACAGGTGCCGCAGGGCAGAACGACGCAGGGACTGTGCGAGGTAGCGAAAAAGAAGGGGGTCTTCATCGTGGCGGGGCTCGCCGAGAAGGACGGGGACCGTATATTCAACTCGTCCGTTCTCGTCTCTCCGGACGGGTATGTCGGACGGTACCGCAAGACACACCTCTTCTTTGAAGAAAAACTCTGGTTCGACCCCGGTGATGAGGGGTTCAGGGTTTATGATATCGGCATCTGCACGGTGGGGATCATGATATGCTTCGACTGGTTCTTCCCGGAATCGATGCGCGTCCTGTCCCTCATGGGTGCCGACCTGATCTGTCATCCCGCGAACCTGGTGCTGCCCTTCTGCCAGGAGTCCATGAAGACCCGGTGCCTGGAAAACCA
>CAZNBR010000106.1:5410-7996 GCA_964571315.1 uncultured Syntrophaceae bacterium | reverse complement strand
GACCAACAAATGATCAAGTTGAATAAAGAACAAGAAGAAATGCTTGCTGGAAAGGAAGGCCGCGGGGTTCAGAAGGCGATGGAAATCCTGACAGCGATGGGAAATGCCATCGGGGCGGACGAACTGGTAAAAATTTCTTATGCGCACCTCATGCCCCCTGATCTTATGTTTTTCCCTTATGGCAAACAGGGGCAGTGGGCTCACGATATGACCAGGGAATTGACCTTGGATTTGAAGGGTTTGAAGGTGCCAACGACTATTGAACCCAAGTTTTGCGATCTTCACATAGCAAAGGATTTGCAGTTCACAGACGGCATCATTGAGGAAATGCGGATAATTCAGGGAGATGCAGCCAGTTTCTATGAGAATCTCGGCGTATTTACTACCTACTCGGCTATGCCTTTTCTCTATTATCAGACCAAGCTGGGCCAGCATGTCAGCATTGCAGAGTCGATTGCAACATTGTGGTTTAACACCATGTTCGGATCTCGCTGTGAACGGGATGATGGTGTCACCTCTCTCTCTGCCGCGATTACCGGATATGTACCCCTTGCCGGAGCGCATCTCGATGAACATCGCCATGGTGAGGTGATCGTCAGGCCGGGCAAAGGGGTCAGGTTTCCCGAGTTCAATGATGCCGACTGGGATGCTTACAGCCTGGCCGCCAGCCGGTTGTGCAAGGAAAAAAGGCCCGTGTTTTTGGGCATACCCACCGATATTGGCATTACCGCACTGAAACATCTTTTGTCCGTCATCGCCGTTGAGTCCGGCTTGGCGCTCATGCATATTGTCGGAATGACGCCTGAGGCCCCAACTCTTGAAGCCGCCCTGTCGGGAAGAGAACCCCTGGGAGACTTCATTGTCGGCAGAAATGAGCTTGATGAAGCCTATGAACTGGCCAATACGGCGAAGGGAAAAGACATAGATTTTATCTTCCTGGGCTGTCCCCATGTAACGCTGAGAGAATTCAGAGATCTGGCCGAAGTACTTGATGGAAAGAAGATACACAAGGATGTGAAATTGATTGTCTCGACAACCCGACTCTTCCTGGAACAGGCCGAGGATATGGGGTATGCTGACATCATACGGGATTCCGGCGGAGTGATTTCCAAGGATATGTGTATTGCATTTGCCGGAACAAATGTGAAAGGTACCATTGCAACCAATTCCATCAAGGCAGTGTTTTTTTACGCGGGTTTCTGCGCCAGTGAACCTAATGGAGTGAAATTCGGCAGTATCAAGGAGTGCGCTCGGTCCGCGCTTGCGGGAAAATGGGAAGGGAGATTCTGATTATGGCGGTATATTATGGAAAGAGCGTCAAAGAAATGGGAGTGGTTGAAGGAGAGGCGCTTGTCACAAATGACCTTATTGCATTCTGGGGCGGTGCTGACTGGGAGACCGGTGAAATTGTTGAAGTCGGACATGAAGCGCGAGGGGAAATCGTTGCGGGTAAAGTCCTGGTTTTTCCCATCGGCAAGGGAGGAGGGGGCGAAACCTTCGGGTATTACTACCTTGGTCGCAGCGGAAAAGCGCCGCTGGCGCTCGTATGCAACCGCTCGATGGGGCAGACCGTCGCAGGTGCCCTTCTCATAGGTACGCCGATGATATATGGATTCAAGGAGGATATAACCGGCGAAATCCATACGGGCGATTGGGTTCGTGTTGACACGGACAAAGGCGAGGTTGAAGTAATCAAGAAAGGAACCTGAGATGCAAATCGATGCCATCCTTATCAAGGAGCAGGATACCGTTGCCACGGCCCTGCGCGATATTAAGCCCAATGAGGAGATTACGGTGGGTGTGGGTGATGAGGCCAAGCCGTTTGTTGTTCAAGAATTTATTTCCTATGGGCATAAATTTTCTATGAAGGACATAGCCCCGGGAGAAAACATCCTGAAATACGGCGAAGTTATCGGTCAGGCCACCAAAGAAATTCATGCGGGAACACATGCCCACATACATAATATTGAAAGTCTTCGTGGACGAGGAGATTTAGAAACCCGGGAGTCATAAAATGGAATTTAATGGATACAAACGGAGCAATGGTATGGTTGGAACACGTAACTATGTGGGAATCCTGTCTACTGTTGTTTGTGCCAATGAAGTTGTGGATGCCATTTCGAGACAGGTTCAAGGGACCGCTCCATTTATGCATCAGCAAGGCTGTTGTCAGACCCCTGTAGATATCAAACGGGTGAACGAAACGTTGATCGGTCTTGGCAGTAATCCAAATCTTGCCTCTGTTCTCCTTGTAAGTTTAGGATGCGAGAGCACGGATCTCAATGATGTGGCACAGGCCATTTCAAAGACCGGCAAGCGAGTCGAGACGGTGGTGATTCAGGATGTCGGGGGTGCGGCACGATCCATTGCCGAGGGAGTGCTCCTGGCCCAGGATATGGTGCAAAAGGCTTCCGAAATGGAACGGGTGCCCTGCCCGGTCAGCGAACTGGTCCTGGGGCTCAAATGCGGCAGTTCGGATACCACATCAGGTCTGGCGCCCAATCCGGCACTGGGCATTACTTCAGACTTGCTGGTTGAAGCAGGTGGCACTTCCATACTGGGAGAGGTTACCGAGTTTATCGGTGC
>CAZNBR010000106.1:0-5310 GCA_964571315.1 uncultured Syntrophaceae bacterium | reverse complement strand
CCCCGGGTCAAGGGCCTGGTTGTGATGGATTCTCCCGGAAGGGAACCTGAACTTCTAACGGGACTGGCCGCTGCCGGTTGCAACGTGATTGCTTTTACAACCGGGCGTGGTGCGCCTCAAGGCTTTTCTTTTGTCCCTGTGATCAAGATCACCGGCAACAAAGTAACTTGGGACAAACTGCAGGATCACATGGATGTGGATGTCAGTGCTGTTATCGAAGGAAAAGAATCCTTACCGGAAGCAGGCAAACGGATCTTTCGAGAAATGCTGGTGGTATGCTCAGGAAGATTAACCAAAGCCGAAATATCCGGTTATAACAAAGCCATGGATGTTTACATGGTTGGCCCGGTGATCTGAGAAAATAGAAGATTAAACAGTCTGAGCGATACCTGTGTATCTCTTTCCGGACCGGAAATGTGAGGATATTATGTCATACCCCGAGATGGTCAAAATCAGCCAGCAATTAGATGCGACCACAATAACCGATATGGACTCCCATATAACAGCGGAGTTGGACAAAACTAAAATTGCAACCCGGCTCAAACCCGGCTCAAAGGTTGCGATTAGTGTGGGAAGTAGAGGTATCACGGATATTGTGACCATCATCACTTCTGTGGTGCATTGGATCAAGGCGCATGGCGGGGACCCGTTCTTGGTCCCTGCAATGGGATCACATGGTGGTGCCACTGCTGAAGGGCAGACTCAAATCCTTGAGGATTATGGGTTGTTGGAGACCAACGTGGGTGCCCCCATTATTTCTTCAATGGAGGTGAACCATCTCGGAGAAACAGAAAGCGGCATACCCGTCATGCTTGACCGAAACGCCTGCAGGGCAGATCACATCATTGTCATGAACAGGGTTAAGCCGCACACGGAATTTCACGGAAAGATTGAAAGCGGCCTGATGAAAATGATTGTTATTGGTTTGGGCAAGCACGAAGGAGCCATCATGGCCCATCGATACGCAGTCAAGTATGGATATGAGCGTACCCTCACGGAGATGGGTTTGCATGCACTGAAAAACGCACCCATATCCCTGGGGTTGGCCATTATTGAAAACGGATATGGTCAGACCGCCCATATTACGGGTGTCGAGCCGGAAGTATTTCTTGAAACAGAGAAGAAACTATTAGACGTGGCACGCAATAAGACGCCAAAACTTCCCTTTGATGAGCTGGATATTCTAATCATTGATGAATGCGGAAAGGAAATCAGCGGGACGGGTATGGACACCAAGGTGTTGGGTCGCATCATGAACATCTATGAGAAAGCATTAAGCCATCCGAGGATTACCAGGGTTATTTTGAGGGATCTCACCGAGAAAACCCACGGGAATGCTATCGGTGTCGGTCTGGCCGATTTCGTTACAAGGAAGGTGGCCGACAAGATAGACAACAGATCAACCTATATCAATAGTATCACCGCGGTTACGCCTGAAAAGGCACGGCTGCCTATCGTCTGTGAAAACGACAGAGAAGCGGTGGATTTTGCAATTGCCACGGCCGGCCCTGTTGATTCGGATACCGTCAGGATTGCCTGGATTAAAAACACCTCCAAACTGGGTGAAATGTGGATCTCGCAGGGGCTTATGGGCGAAGCCAAAAAGAACAAAGCGATAAGTTTCCTTGGTGAAGGGTATCCCATGCAATTCGACGGGGATGGAAATCTTGCACTTTCTTAGCAAAGTAGGGAGTTCTTGCAGTCTAACTTAACAAACTATTGTGTCGATCGACTTCCGTACTCGTCGAGCAAATCGCATCGAACGTGTCTCCGACGAACTACTGGCATACGCACTATCGATATGAAATGCCTGTATCTACTAACCGGCCAACACAGGATAAGGTGCGAATAGACTTTAATGGATTTATAAAAGTTGATGGTTTCGTAAAAAGTCTCCTCAGCTTGTCATTTCGAGTGAAACGAGAAATCTTTAAACCGTAACGCACTGAAAAGATAAGATTTCTCCCTACGGTCGAAATGACATATTCGCTAAGCCCGACTTTTTACGACTTCATCAAAAGTTGCCGTCTGTAAAATAAAAAAGCTTGATTTATTAGGATAATTGCTTTAGGAGTGAAGCATCGTACAGTACATGAGCGAGGTAAGATGAAAAGATTTAACGGATGCCCAACAGGTTGGTGGTGGTGGCAGGAAATACCAGGGGGAGGTCTGTTCGCCGTATAGAGGCAGGGTATCGAAGAAAAGACTGCAAAGGCCGTGAACAGATCATGTTCACGGCCTTTTTTGTGCATGACTTACACATCTGCAAGCGAGAAGAGAAAAGACATGAAACGAAGAATATTGATGGGAAATGAGGCGATCGGGCGGGGCCTCGTTGAAGCGGGGTGCACGCTCGTCTCCTCCTATCCGGGGACGCCGGCCTCGGAGATACTGGAGTCGGTTGTTGCCTTTGCCGGGGAAACAAAAGCACCTGTGCATATCGAGTGGTCCGTAAACGAGAAGGTGGCCTACGAGGTTGCTCTGGGTCACAGCTACACGGGGAAACGCTCCGCCGTAGCCATGAAACAGGTGGGGCTGAACGTGGCGTCCGACCCCTTTATGCGATCCGCCTACCTGGGCGTTACGGGAGGACTGGTGGTGGTGGTCGCCGATGATCCGGGTCCCCACAGTTCACAGACGGAGCAGGACAGCCGGTTTTTTGCGCAGTTTGCCCGCATTCCCGTCTTTGATCCCTCAGACCCCGCGGAGGCGAAGGAGATGGTCGGTCGGGCCTTTGAGCTTTCTGAAAAATATGAAATCCCCGTCATGGTGCGGCCGACGACGCGGGTCTGTCATGCCCGTCAGGGCGTGAGCTGCGAGACACCACAGGTCCTCTCCCGCGAGGCCCGTTTCGAGAAGAATCCGCCGCGCTGGGTCGCCACGCCCCAGTTTCTCACCGGTCTCCACCGTCAGCTCAACGACAAGATCGACGAGATAGCCGGCCTCAAGGAGCTGTATCCCGCACGTATCGCCGGCGACGGTTCGGCCGCGTCCTGTATCATCTCGTCGGGGGTCGCCTGCGCCAACACCTTTGAGATCCTCGAGGATATGGGGCTTCTGGAAAAGGTCGACCTGTTCAAGGTCGATCTCCCCTATCCCCTGAACCGGGACTTCATCACAGCGATCAACGCCCATTACGACACGATCCTCATTCTGGAGGAGACCTACCCCACCATCGAGATGCAGATGGCGAATCGGGCAATCAGGGGGAGGATCTCGAAGGATGTCATCGATTACGGAGAGCTGACGCCGGAGATTATCGGCGGGATTCTGGAGACCTTCCTGAACGTGCCCGGGGAGGCCGGGGAGGATGTGAAAGAGGCGGGGGGTGTCAGACCGAGCCTCTGTGCCGGATGCCCCCATAGGGCCGCCTTCTACGCGATCAGCACCACCTTTCCGAAGGGTATATTCCCCAGTGATATCGGGTGTTATACCCTGGGAATGAACTTCGGCGGCGTCGATACCTGTCACTGCATGGGCGCCTGTATCAGCCAGGGGGCGGGCCTCTACCATGCCTACGCCGCCGACGGGCCCGATTATCCCACGATCGTCGTTACCCTCGGCGACTCGACCTTCTTTCACGCCGGGATTCCGGGGCTCATCAACGCCGTCTTCACCGGGGCGAGGTTCATCCTCGTGATCCTCGACAATTCGACCACCGCCATGACGGGGAATCAGCCGACGCCGCAGGTAGGGCTGATGGCCGACGGGAGCCCGGGTAATGCCGTGTACATTTCCGATCTTGTCAGGGCGAGCGGTGTGAAATTCCTCGAGGAATGCGATCCCTACGACCTTGAATCTTTTACCTCCCTCCTCAGGGATGCGGATCGGTTCTGCCGGGGTGACGAGGGGGGGGTGGCGGTCATCATTGCAAAACACCCCTGCATCATGGACCGGGAGGCGCGGAAGGATCAGGCACGCTATCGGGTGACGGTGACCGGGGAATGCACGGGATGCAGGGTGTGCATCAAGCGCTTCGAGTGCCCCGCTCTCGTCTTCGATGAAGAGTCGGAGAAGGTCTTTGTGGATCAGAACGGCTGTATCGGCTGCGGCGTCTGCGAAGCGGTGTGCCCCGTGGGGGCGATTGCCGTCCAGAAAACCGGAGGTGAAGAGTGAAACAGCAGATCATTATCAGCGGAAGGGGGGGGCAGGGGGTCCTCTTTGTAACGCGCCTGCTTGCCGAAGCGGGGCTGGAGATGGGACTGGACGTCCTCACATCGGAGACACACGGAATGGCTATGCGCGGAGGGACCGTGATCTCCCATGTCAAGGTCGGTGCCTTCAAGAGCCCCCTCATACGGAGGGGGAGGGCGGACACCGGGCTGTTCCTCTCGGATTCCAACGTTGCCATCCATGGCGCCTTTGTCAGGCCGGACGGGCAGCGTATCGTCAATACGAACCGTGCGGGAGAGTATGCGGGGATTGACGCGACGGCCTGCGCCATACACCTCGGTTCCCTGCTCGCGACGAATCTTGTCCTTTTGGGGTATGCCGTCCACCGTCAGGCGCTCTTCTGCGATGAGGCGACCATGAAAGAGGTCATCAACAAAACTTCTCGTCCCCGGCAGGTTGATCTCAATCTCCGGGGGTTTGAGAGGGGACTGCAACTATGATTACAAAGGAGGGTTGATATGTTTAGGTTACTGAAAGCAATGGTGGTCTTTGTGGCCGCGGCAGTGCTGTGTGCGGCAGGTGCCGTGCCGGTCTCGGCTGGATCGACAACGCTGTCCTACGCGAACTTTCCACCTGCGTCCACCTTTCCCTGCGTCCAGATGGAGCGGTGGAAGGGAGAGGTTGAAAAGCGCACGGGGGGAGCCGTCAAGGTAAATACCTTCCCGGGCAGCACGCTCTTGGGAGCAAAGAACATGTTCGACGGGGTCGTGGCGGGACAGGCCGATATCGGCTGTTTTGCCATGTCCTACCACCCCGGGCGTTTCCCCGTGGTCGAGGCGATCGACCTGCCGCTGGGATGGCCGAACGCGACGGTGGCAAGCATGTCACTTCTTGATCTGTATGAGAAATACCAGCCCGAGTCCTTCCGGAAGGTGAAGGTCCTCACGCTGTTTACCTGCCCTCCGGCCAACATCATGTCGATAAAACCAGTGCGAACACTGGAGGATCTGAAGGGGATGGAGATACGGGCGGCAGGGACGGGCGTCAAGGTCTTCGAACTCCTCGGCGCGAGTCCCATCGGGATGCCCCAGTCGGATGTTCCCGACGCACTTCATAAAAAAGTTATCCAGGGGATGGCTTCTTCTCTCGAGGTGATGAAGGATTTCAAATATGCCGAGTACTGCCGGTATATCACCA
>CAZNBR010000105.1:0-8024 GCA_964571315.1 uncultured Syntrophaceae bacterium | reverse complement strand
GTCAGGAAAAAATGGTCGATGATTATATTGAAGTTTACCGTAAAATAGTGGGTAAAGCCTGCTGATGGCGCTTGGTAGCCCATTGTTCAATCCTGTAATTTTTAGCAATAGACAACAAAGCCATCTCAATCGTTCAATAATTTGTTCAAAAGCTCATCCATCCGTACCGTGGCGAAGCCCGAGGCGGAATCGGACATCCCGTACGGTATGATCAGATCACCGTTACGAATGAGGGAACCACAGGAATAGACGACATTCGGCACGTAGCCCTCCCTCTCTTCCTCGTTGGCCACCAGCAGGGGTTCCTTCAGTTGCCCGATGATTCTGGAGGGATCCTCCAGGTCGAGCAGAACGGCCCCCAGGCTGTACCTCCTCATCGGGCCCACCCCATGGGTGATCAGCAACCACCCCTTCTCCGTTTCAAGAGGCGAGCCGCAATTGCCCAGCTGAATAAATTCCCAGGGATACTGGGGCTCCTGTATCTTCCTGGCATCGTGCCATACATGGATGTCATCGGAGAACATCAGGTAATTATTGACCCCGTCGTAGCGGGAGATCATGGCGTACCGCCCCCTGATCTTTCTCGGAAAGAGGGCCAGATTCTTGTTCTGGACATGCTCGCCATGGATCGGGCGTATCTTGAAATGATAGAAGTCTTTCGTTTCTATCGATTTAGGCAGGATGGTATATCCGTCATAGGCCGTATATGTCGCGAAGTAGGTGACGCTGCCGTCATCGTCGATAAATTTTACGAACCGCGCGTCTTCGATGCCGTTGCTTTCATGGGGGGAGACCGGAAAGATGACACGTTCCGAGATGTCGGTATCCAGAGAGAAGGTGATTTCATAATGCGAACTGGCCAGCCAGTTCATGGAATCGATCACCTTCTTTTTAGTGTAACTCATATCTATAGCCTGGGTGCTCTCTGCTATACTTTTCTGTAGTTCACGGTAGGTAAAGGTATCTCCCATCCTGTCCATAACGTCGCCGACGATATCCTTCTCGACATGCATCTCGTGCAGTTTTTCTAGAAACTGCCCTTTGTCATACACATGGAGCTTCAGGGCCTCGGGCAGATCAACAAATCTTCCGGCCGGTTTGAAGATCAACTCATTGTCCCGTGTAAGGATACCACTCCTGAAGACGATGGATGAGACATGCCCCTCCCCGACCGCGCGAAAACTGACGATAACGCGTTTCTCCCCCTCTTCTCGATTCCCCTGGTTTGGGTCTTCTATCATCGAGGGATTAAAAAAAGCGGCAGCCTCGATGGCGTATTCCAAGGTAAAGTAGGACCCGACAAGCAGTTTTCTTTTGAGAGACAGGGGCTTCGGGAACATGTCGGGATCCGATGCCAGGATGTCTTTTACGGTATCAAAATTTTTCTCAAATATTTTTGTGATGTTGCGGTGCCGGCTTGAAAAATCCGCCAGGACTTCGTTGAGCGCTATATTAACTTCCTGGTCGGAGAAGGCCAATATTCGGGTGATGATAATTTTTGCCCTCTTCCCATCGCCGGCACCGGGCAGATAGAACTTGGCAATAACCCGTGCGGGATCCGGATAAAATTTATTTGGTAATCTTTTGACAGTTACGGCCATTGTTACCTCGTATAGAAATAGATATCGGTTTTTAACGGGGAATACTACAGCCTTTTTTTTTCGCTCATGGGTATGGCTTACGGCGGGCCGGGCAGCTTGAGCGAGCGGCCGGGGGAGACGCCGCATGTCAGCGGCTGATCCTATTTCCCCCCCAGCTCCTTTGATCTCCGTGTCGCGGCCTCCACCGCCGCCGCGAGGGTTTCACTGATTTTCCCGGCTCTGAGTGCCTTGATGCCCTCTATGGTGGTGCCGCCGGGGGATGTTACCATATCGGTGAGCTGGGCCGGCGTCCGGTCCCCCCTGAGGCACAGCTTCGCGGCGCCCAGCATGGTCTGGGCCGCCAGCTTCAAGGCAATTTCGGCCTCAAGCCCCTGGCTGACACCAGCCTGTGCCAGCGCGTCTATGATGATGAATCCGTAGGCGGGACCGCTCCCGCTCAGGCCGGTGACCGCATCGATCAGTTCCTCTTCGACGACGACGGTCATTCCCACGGAATCGAATATCCGGCGGGCCGTGGCGATATCGTTTTCCGTGGCGCCTCTGCCGCCGGCGAGGGCCGCCGCCCCTTCTCCTATGAGAGCGGGCGTGTTCGGCATGACCCTGATGACGCGGGTCTTCTCCCCCAAAATTTTTTCCATGAACCCGAGGGTGATCCCCGCCGCGATGGAGATGACAAGCCTGCCTGCGGCGGCATCGGCCATCTCCTTCAATACCTCTTCCATATTCTGGGGTTTGACCGCCAGGATAACGGTGGCAGCGCCCTCCATGGAGGCCCCGAGATCATCCGAAACACCGACATGAAGGGTGTCCCTGAGGTGGTCGAGCCGCTCCTTTCGTATGTCATGGACGGTTATATCCTCCGCACGCGCCAGGCCGCCCGTAATAATTCCCCCGACGAGCGCCTCGCCCATGTTTCCTGCCCCTATGACACATATCTTCTCTTCCGGCATCGTGGTGTGACAACCTCCCTGTCTGTAATGAATGGCGGGAACCTACCGCCCTCCCCGGAAAACATATCTTGACTTTTAAGATAGCAATTACTATTCATAACCTATTTTAATATAAAGGGGAAGAGATGTTTGTCATAGGAAATTTCATAGAGGCGATTGCCAAGATTATCGACATGGGGCTTACGTTGTATATGTGGCTTATCATCATACGGGCTCTTATCTCCTGGGTGAACCCCGACCCCTATAATCCCATAATCCGGTTTTTGTATACCGTAACGGAACCGGTGCTCTACCAGGTCAGGAGGCTGATCCCGATGAAGGGCATCGGTATAGATTTTTCCCCGATTATCGTGATCCTGGTCATCATGTTCCTGCAGAGTTTTCTCGTGAGGACCATGCTGCAGATCGCGGTTAATTTCAGATAGCAGGGTTTAAGGATAAGCAGAGCAAGGGGTGGTTATGATCTCGGTCGGTGAAACAGCGGATGGTGTCGTGTTCAATATCAGGGTCATCCCGCGCGCGTCCAGATGCGAACTTGCGGGGGTCCAGGGCGATGCACTGAAGCTCAGGATAACGGCACCCCCTGTCGAAGGCGCGGCCAACAAAGAATGCATATGCTTCCTTTCAGACATACTGGGCGTGAAGCGATCTCAGATACGAATCATAGCCGGACACAGGTCAAAGAACAAGAAGGTTTCCGTCTCGGGGATACACAGGAAAGACATCGAAAACGTGGCGTAGGAGAAACCCTGCGGAGGGGGCCTTTTCTATATGTGGAGAGGATTGTTGCGGGATATCTTCAGAGAAAACCTGCAGAAGCGACTTGTATTGGGATTTCTGGTGGCCACCTGTCTCACCGGTGTGGTGGCTACCCTCGTCGGCATAAAGATAATCAGTGACAGTACCATGGATGAGGCGCAGAGAAAGGTCCGGCAGGATATAAACACCGCGAAGCTCATCTATGGGTATAACATGGAACGATTGGCCTTGCAGGTCCGCTGTATTGCCCTGCGGTCCTCCCTCGGAGACGCGATTTCTTCAGAAAGAGTGTTGCCCCCGGAAGAGCTAGAGAGACTCATACGCAGAGGAACAGAGTCTCAGGACGAAGAGGGAACCGACTACATATCCATCGACATGCTTTCACTGGTGGATGCAAAGGGAACCGTCCTGTATCGGCTCCCCAACCCGGCGGTAAAAGGAGACGATGTCTTGTGGAACCCGGTCATACGGGAATGCCTTGAAAAAAAGGTGCCCCTGTCGTCAACGGAATTGATCCCCGTAGAGTGGATACGCCGGGAGAATCCCCAACTTTCGGAGCGCCTTGAAATGCCCATCGTAAAGACGCCTCAGTCGATCGAAATCGGGCAGGAACGCCTGTCCGAGGGGATGGTGCTCAGGGCGGCCTATCCCATCTTTGACACGCATGGTGATCTCAGGGGCGCGCTTGTCGGGGGCGTTTTGCTGAACAAGGATTATGCCATGGTGGATAAGATAAAAGAGACGGTATTCCATGACGAAAAATATAAGAACCGTGACATGGGTTTTGCCACGATATTTCAAGGGGGAGTTCGCATATCCACCAACGTGATGACGGAGGATTCCGAGAGGGCGATAGGGACCGTCGTGTCCAGGGAGGTGTATGAAAAGGTTGTTGAAGAGGGCAAGGACTGGGTTGGAAGGGCGTTTGTCGTCAACGACTGGTATCTCAGTTCATATGTCCCGATATGCAATATAGACAACAACATAATAGGAATGCTCTACGTCGGGATACTGGAGGCGAAATACGGAGACATGAGGCTGGATGCCCTGTGGGTGTTTCTGGGTGTCACGACCCTCGGCATGATCGTTGCCTTCATTATCTCGTTTCGCATGGGACACACCATTATTGAGAGGATACGCATACTGAAACAGGCCACGGAGACCATAGGGACCGGCGACCTCGATTATCGGCTGCCCTGCAGTAAGTCCTCCGACTTCGGGATGCTGGACGAGGCCTTCAATGATATGGTCGCGTCACTCAGGGATCGCGATGAAAGGCTAAAAAAGGCCCTTCAGCAAATCACACAGACGGAACGTCTGGTGTCCCTCGGACAGATGGCGGCCGGGGTTGCCCATGAGATGAACAATCCCCTCGGCGGCATACTGCTCTACAGCAATCTCGTCTTGGAAGAACTTCCCGGTGACAGCCCGGCGCGGGAGAATATGAGCAAGATCGTCTATCAGACAAACCGCTGCAAGGAGATCGTTCAGGACCTCCTGGATTTTGCCCGGACCCCTTCGGGCGAGATGGCGCCGCTCGATATAAACGAGGTGCTTCTGACGTCCCTCAGCCTGGTGAAGGATCAGACCATGTTTCACGGGATAGAGATAGAATCCAGTTTCGCAGAGAGCCTTCCCGAGGTGCAGGGCGACCGGTCACGGCTGGAGCAGGTCTTTCTGAACCTGTTTATCAATGCCTCTGATTCGATGGCCGAAGGGGGCAGGTTGACGGTGACGACGAAGCTGATCAGCAGGTTCCCCTCCGATGCGGAAGAAGCTACAGAGATGGAGAGGATATGCCTCCTGGCCAGTCCCCATACCATCAAGATCACCATATCGGATACGGGGAAGGGGATAGACAAGGCCTACCTGCCCCATATATTTGAGCCCTTCTTTACCACGAAGGAACCGGGGCAGGGGACCGGTCTTGGCCTGTCAATTGCCTATGGGATTGTTCGCAAGCATGATGGTTTCGTCGATGTGGAGAGCGAACCCGGGCGGGGAACGACCGTTTCTATTTTTCTGCCCGCCACGGGGGACGGCAGCCCCGCAGGGACCAAGATTATGGAGGATATAGAGGTTGGTTGAGAAAGTCGGGAAGGCGCTGATTATTGATGATGAGGATTCCATACGTGACGGATGTCGCCAGGTGCTCTCCCGTATGGGGTGCGCGGTCGATGATACGGATGATGCCGTCCGCGGCCTTGAGATGGCGCTCGGCGGTACCTATGATCTTATCTTGCTTGACGTCCGAATGCCCAAGATCAGCGGTCTGGATATCCTGAAAAGGCTCAAGGCGGAATCCGCTGTATCCGCCCGTATCATCATCATCACCGGATACGGGACCATAGAGATGGCCGTTGAGGCCATGAGGCACAGGGCGTTCGATTTTCTGGCGAAGCCGTTCAGTTCAGCGCGGCCGAGCTGAAAAAGTCGGTCTGCAGTGCACTGAAGGCCTGTGACACGCGAAGATCGGATGATCCTATCCCCGAGCTTATCGGGGACAGCGACTGCATGCGGAAATTGAAAGACACCATCAGGAGGGTGGCATATACCGACAGCACGGTCCTGATCACCGGAGAGAGCGGAACGGGAAAGGAGCTTGTCGCCCGTGCAATACAGAGGCTCAGCGGCAGGAGCGATAAGCCGTTCGTTCCCGTCGACTGCTCTTCCCTTGTGGAGAACCTGATGGAGAGTGAACTCTTCGGTCATATAAAGGGTGCGTTCAGCGGCGCGACCGGGTCACGCGAGGGACGCTTCCAGATGGCGGACGAGGGCACACTCTTTCTGGACGAGATATCCAATATCTCTCTCGGCACCCAGGCCAAGCTCCTGAGGGTCATCCAGGAGCAGCAAGTTCCACGAGTCGGTAGCTCGAAGGCGGATACGGTTGATGTGAGGCTCATAGCGGCGACCAACAAGGATCTGAGGACGCAGATGGCATCCGGGAAGTTCAGGGAAGACCTCTTCTACCGGATATCGGTGGTCCCCATAGAGATACAGCCCCTCAGAGGGCACCCATCCGATATTATTCCAATTGCACAGCACTACCTGGACCTGTACACAAAAAGGCATAAAGGTAAGGGGCGACGGTTTTCGAAGGAGGCGGAGCGGTCGCTGATGTCGTACACCTGGCCCGGCAATGTCAGGGAAGTAAAGAATACCATGGAACGCCTGTCCGTACTCTGTGACAGTGAAACGATAGATCTGTCCGATATCCTTTATTACGGACAGGATATGGACTCGAAGACCCCCGTGGCGAATTCCCATACCGGAAGGGTGACCCTCGTGGATGTCGAGAAGGAGCATATCAAAAGGGCTCTGAGTCACTTTGATTTCCGGATAGGCAAGACCGCGGAGTTTCTAGGTATCGACAGAAAAACCCTGAGGACGAAGATAAAAAACTACGGCATAGACACGGACAGATAGGGGGACTCCGTTAGAACGACACAACCCGTTCTACCTTTACTTCGGGGTAGATCTGTCCCGGCGTCGGCGGCATGGAGTTATACACCCACTCGATATCCACAGCGCCCAGTCGTATTCCCCGGTACCGCCCCAGTCCCGTGAAGACTCCGCGTATCAGGATATCCTCCATCTCCATGGTGAGACCGAACACCGCCACGGGGCTGCCCGCCTGTATCGCTTTCAGTTCCTGTCCGTAGGCCGCCGTGGAAAAGACCAGCCTCCTGCTGTCCGAGGCCCGGCATTGCAGGAGCGGCGTAATGGTGGGGAAGCCGTCTTTCCCCACCCAGGCGATAAACTTCAGGGAGGTCAATCCATTAAAGAGGACCTCCCCCCAGGGTTTCAGTATGGGGCTTTCCGCGTCTGTACGGGCGCCGGAGCTTGCGGCCATGGTGAGCAGGGATGCCGCGGCGATATGGGGCAACGGCAGCCTCTCCCTCCCGTATGTTCCCACGAGGTCCATGTAGTGCACGGTGTGTATGCCGAAGTAGCTGTTGTACCTGAACATGGGTTTTCTGTTGAACATCTCGTAGTCTTCCCCCTCTTTTGCAAAGTGGGTCCACGTGGCCTTCCCCCGCCAGAGCGCTTTGTCCAGGGTCATGATGAGAAAGGCCGTTCGGGGGTTTGTCCTGACGTTCTTCTTGCTCATACCCTCCGAAAACTGGGCCCAGATTATCTGTGAGGGGGTCTTCGCCTGGAGGGCGGTAATAAGGGTAATGTGCGGGAGCCCTTCGGGATTTATGGTGGCGATCAAACCGACCTTTGCCTCCGGTTCAAATTCCTTCATGTCATGGATATCGAATCTTTCGAACGAGTTCATTCCCTTTGTTCCTCCATCTTTGTCGGTCCGCTCCAGCGGACGATTTCCGGGTTCACCCCCGACTCCGCGGCGCAGCCGGCAAGGGACTCCATATATTCCCTCTCCAGAAGGGGGGTATCTTTGAAAGGCCAATCTGTGCCGAGACGCCGGTACTTGTCGCTGCAGAGGTTGTTGAAGGAGCAGAGCTCCCAGCGGCTCACCGCCCCGTCCGGCAGGGATGCCATGAAACGTCCTATCCCCCGCATGTTTTCCTCGGACGCCGTGGCCCCCGGGATAATGGGGGTTCGTACCCACAGGTCTGTCGGGATTTCATGCGTCTCCCTGTAGCGGCACAGATGAGCGAGGTTCTCCAATATTTTTTTATTGGAAACACCCGTGAACCTTCTGTGCCTGTCCGGGTCTATCTCCGTGATATCGTACAGCACCAGG
>CAZNBR010000104.1:0-8027 GCA_964571315.1 uncultured Syntrophaceae bacterium | reverse complement strand
AGGGTGATGAATTGGATAGTAAAGTGGTATTCAGAATACCCATCGACTATTTACATGGTAGTATAGTCAATGATATTGAACTATTGCTGACTGATTGCATGTTTCAGATAGGTTGTCAGGTTGACGTTTGAATTGTTTATGCTCAGTTTTTTCCTGATATTTTTCCGGTGGGTTTTAACAGTTGCAAGAGAAATGTAAAGATTCCTGGCTATTTCTTCACTCGGCGCCCCATTCATTATCATCGACGCGATACGGAATTCGGCTGAGGAGAGAAACGTGGCTACTTTCATGTCGGATGATAGATTCGAGCTGACATCTTCAATATAATCCGACACCAGGTCCAGATCAGCCTTATAACGCTCCAGACTATGATCTCTTTTAAGCTTTTCAACAATCGGCAGGATCGTTGACCGTGCTTCCCGAATTATCGAATTTCGGGTCTCCTTTTGTATTTTTTCAAGATTTTTCGCCAGGATTACCATTGCCCTGTGCGTTTCCATTAAATCCTTGTTCGCGTTTTCCAATTCCTCATTAGCTTCTCTAAGCGACCTCTCCATCTGCCACTTCGCTCCAAAAGCGCAGACAAACTGTCGTATCTCATGCATGTAGGAAGGTTTTTGGACATAGAGGAGCTTATCTTCCGGTTGGATGCGCGCGGCAACTTCCCGGGGATCCATGGTAAGCCCTGTCACTATGACAAAATTTACGTAAGGATCCAGCAGCCTGATTTGTTCTCCCGTCGAGATGCCATCCGATCCGGGCTGCATAAGCAAATCGAGAAAAATAACGGCAAAAGGATCATTCTGCCTTTGTGCCTCTCTCACCGCTTCAAGCGCCGTATCCCCCTGGTCGCATAACACCAGATCAAATTCATATTTCGGTCCGCCCTGAGAGCAATCTTCCAGGGCATACAATGCATTGTGGTAAACATCCAGCATGTTTTGCTCATCATCTACCGCAAGGATACGTAATCGCTTCGGTTGACCGCTACTCACCTTCTCCCCCCCTATTTTGCGTGATTGAAGGAAACAATACAGAGCGCATTATGCTATGTTCAGGGTACCACCGTAACCCGTTATTTCAAGAACCTGACGTGTAACAGCAAAAAGCCGTTTCGAGGCTTTCTGACGAATAATAACAAATGGTTTTATGACTCAAAGAGTATATCGGCTTCTTTTAAAAAATGTCAAGGGGGATTTAGTGGGTACTGCATATACCCACTATTCTCCAGAAAAACAGCGGGCCGTATATTGTTGACATCCACAATCACCCTGTCTATACTCTCTTCACGAAAAACAATGTTTTGTCAAGGGATTTAAGGTTGATGGTCTCGTAAAAAGTCAAATTCTGATGAATATGTCATTTCGACCATGGGGAGAAATCTTATCTTTTAAGCATGTTACGATTTAAAGATTTCTCGTTTCACTCGAAATGACAACGTGAGGAGACTTTTTACGAAGCCGTCAAGGTTGATCCCTGCCGGCAGTCCATCCATACATATCGTATTAATCCCTTGAGGAGCCGTAATGCCGAAAAGGTCCTTGTCAGTGACGATCGCCGCCCTTCTTTTTCTCGGAGCGACCCTGGTACAGGCGTATGAGGCTCAGGTCGAAGAGGTCATTAATATCCCCACGCTGACCTGCAAAAAGGACTTCAGCGTCGATGCCACCTTCGAGATATGGAACAGGGTTCTGGACAATCCTCAGATCATAGGGCAGCTCTGGGATATATACAAATTCCAGCCGCCTTATAAAGTGACCGGGACCGATACAGGCTTCCATGTCTCTGATCCATCGGGAATTACCGGCGACATCCGGCAGGTCGGCCAATCCGACCGCGCAAGGACCTTTTACGGGACAGGGAGGTTCGATCACTGGGCGGTGCCTTCCTTCTTTACAGCCGATGGCATCATCATGTTTGAATACAGAACGGACCGGGACAGGGTCTCGGGAGAGGTGAACATCTTCATGCGGGGGGATAACGGTATCTCGAGGTTCGCAATGAAGATCTTTTCCGGCATTCTCACCCGTCGCATCAACAACCGCCTCGAGACCCATCTGGAAAATATGAAGAAAATCATCGAGGATATTGCCAACGAACCCCACAAGCTCAGAGACGCCCTGACCGGCCAATTGCTGAATGATTTTGACAGGGTGTTTCCACCAGCGGAGACCAAACCGGCGGGAGGGTGAAAATCGTTCTGACTTAAGGCATTAACCGTACATGTATGATACCGCGCGCAACCAGGCCCGGCGGCGGTCATCACGCCGGGAACCTTATTTTGTCATTTTGAGAAGCGCTATCCCCTGTCATTTCGACCACAGGGAGAAATCTTTCTGTCACTTCGAGGAGCATTGGCAACGAGAAATCTTTCATGGTGATGCAGGCCTGTCAGGATTTCTTACATCCGTTCGAAATGACAGAAGGATGGTTGAAATAACAGAAAAGAGATTCAGGGTGTTGTATCAAAACCTCCTTTTGTGCCCTGCGAAGGCCCTTGATTCTGTGTTCCAGCCTCAACGCCGCCCCCCGGTCGCCGGCTTGCACGGTGAGGACGAGATGAAGCGGCCCTCTTCCTCTCAGATACCGCGCGGCCTTCGGACCTGACGCCTGATGCTCGGCAAAGCGGCGATCCACATCGGTGGTTATCCCCGTGTAGAGAGCTCCGCTCCTGCATCTGATCATATAGACATACCAACTCGCCATATAATTCCATTGGAAAAACCGGTTCGCAGGATCGTATCGCTGTTACCCTAGCGCCGTCCCATAGGCGTCATCGCCAGATGTCCGCCGCCGTCAAGTATCAGGGTCTCGCCGGTAATCAAAGGAGCGCCCATGATAAAGTAAAGAATAGCCTCCGCGACCGTCTCCGGCGTCGCCGTCATCCGGAGCGGCGATTTCTTTTCCCAATACTGTACGGCTGCTTCATACTTTTCGGAACCCATCCCCTGTCGGAGCCAGTCCCCCTGGATTAATCCGGGGCAGACGGCATTCATCCGGATCTCGGGGCCGAGGACACGAGCCAGCGAGAGGGTCATCGTGATCAACGCCCCCTTCGATGCGGCATAGGCGACGGAACTCCCGACCCCGGTCACACCGGCAATAGAGGCTACATTGACGATCGCGCCGCTCCCGGCCTCTTTCATGTGGGAGGCCACGGCCCTGACCATCTGGTAGGGACCCACTACGTTGACCCCGTATATATGGAGGAAATCCTCCCCGCTGAGTCCTTCGAGATCATCGTGATCGCAGAATTTACTGGTGCCGGCGTTGTTGACCAGGGCATCGATCCGTCCCCACTTCTCCATCGTCTCCGCCGCCATCCTGCGGCAATCCTCATCCCGGGCGACATCGGCCCTGCACAGAAGCGTCTCTACTCCGAATGCCCGGCACGCTTCTTCGGCCTCCCTGGCCTGCCCCTCGCTTTTTGAATAGTTGATAACGACATTGCACCCTTTTTCCGCAAGCATCCGGGCAGTCGCGGCTCCGACACCCCGTGCCGAGCCCGTCACAATGGCAACGCCTCCTGAAATATCCATTTTCCACCCCTTCCTCATGTGAGAGATGATTCTCTATACCAAAGCCCACGCCTGTCTATAATCCATAATTTTTATATATTATTCAATTCAGATGCACCCGTAAAAAATCAAGATTAGCTAATCTGTCATTTCGACCGCAGGGAGAAATCTTATATTTACAAGGTGTTGCGCCGTAAAGATTTCTCGTTTCACTCGAAATGACAACGTGAGGAGACTTTTTACGAAGCCGTCAATTCAGGAAAACCCTTGTAATAACATCTGACAGGAATATTATTCGGCAAGGCTGCCAGGCACCTGTTGCAGTTTTTACAAGAGGCGGCATCGGTTCTTCCCTCTTTAAATCTTTTTACAAGATCGGGTTGTCTGATAAAAGGGCGACACATGGAGATAAAATCCGTGTATCCCTTCTCAACCGCGTCCTCCATCTGACGTTTTTCTCTCCATCCTCCAACAGCAAACAGAGGGATATCTCCAAGGACGGGCCTGATCATCTTTGCCGCTTCAAGATTATACGGTCCCTGAAGATCAAACTTGCCGACCATTTCTCTAAAATAGACCTCCATCCGGGGTCTTCTGGCTTCCGGGAAGCTTTTTACCATTTCATTCACCGGGACAGCTCCCCGGCACATATGCCAGGGAGAACCAAAGGATGTGCCACAGCTTACCTCCAGACCGTCGATCATCAGATCTTTCAACCATCCCGCATATGTTACGGCCAGGGCGGGAGTTATGCCTTCCCTGCTCGTATGGTCATCGGTGTTCAGTTTTATTAAAAGGGGCATACCGTGGGGAAGGATCTTTTTAATCCCTACAATGATTTCCCTTAGCAGGCGAAAGCGATTTTCATCTGAACCTCCCCATCTGTCCTCCCGGTTGTTGAAGAAGGGGGAAAGAAATTGACTGAGCAGGTAGCCATGCGCGGCATGGAGTTGCACCCCGTCCGCGCCGGCCTCGGCGGCTCGCCCGGCCGAGTCCTTGAAGGACCGGATTACTTCGTTAATTTGCGCTTCATCCATCGTGGCAGGTCCCATCGGCGACTGACCTGTTATCTCTTCAGAGGTCTGGGTTCCCCCATGGCCTATCTGAAAGGCGATTCTGCCATCTTCCTGATGGACTGCTTCTACCATTTTTTTGAGGCCGGGGATCATGTCGTCGCGATGTATTCCCGGCTGATATATTTTTGTCCGCCCCAGGGGATGGATAAACAGATGGCTCCCTATTATCAGCCCTACGCCGCCTCTGGCAAGATTCCGATTTTTCTTTACCGCGGCGTCGGTTACGTCCCCCCTGTCGGTAGATAAATTATCTTCGCAGGCTGAATGGATAAAGCGGTTTTTAATAAGCAGATCTCCAAGGTTGAGTGGTGTAAAAAGAACGGACATTATTTCCTCTCAATCGGCTGGAAGCCTTTCCGGCACATACAGTAATAAGCCGCGCCCTTCGCCAGCGGCAATCGGCTTTCGGCCGCAGGAGCAGTGCCCGGGCCCTCAACGTATGCGCGGTTGCAGTGCCAAAGATTGACTCAGTGATATGTGAGGTCTCTCCTTTATTACGAACCCCGCTTCGATGGCAATGTGAGCCGTTTCTTCAAACATCTTTCGAGTTACATGCAACGCCGGTTCCACCAAGAGGAGCCGCCCATCCGGCTTGAGCGTTGCCCGTATCTCATCGAGAATTTTTTTCTTGTCAGGCACCTCACGTAGCATCCAGAACGCAAGGGCGAAATCAACGTCCTGCCAGGTCCCTATCGTGTCGACGGTCGCGAGATGTGTGGTTATCCTCTCATCCAGCCCGGCCTCCCCGGCCCTGGAATGTATCGCCTTGAGCATCCTTTCCTGTAAATCAACGGCTATAACCGAGCCCGTACTACCGACAAGCCGTGCCAGCGGTATTGAAAAATATTACTCCGGCAATTAAACATGTCAAATGTCATGCCAAACTTGGTCCGGCATCCAGGCGAGGGGGATTGAATAATTATTATTTGTCATTTCGACCGCGTTTCGATCGAAGAGAGAAATCTTGTTTTCAGCAAGCCTGTATCATTAAGATTTTCCCCTGACGCGGACTATAGCTCGTTGCTGACGCTCCTCAAAATGACAAAAATCAAAAAGCTCTCCAAGCTTATTACGGACCTCCTCTTTTGTGGGAACGATAACTTTGATATATATAGTTGCCGGAGTAATAACCCATCCCGGGCCCTATATCCAGGGCAGTCTCATCCTCATGTACGTAAGGAAACAGGATCTTTTCAGGATCATGAAACAGTTTTCTGAACACGTTGTCGAAAGTGAAGCAGAGCCACCATGGACAGACGTGCGCATCTCTTACGAAAACAGAGTCGAATATGTTTTTCATGGTTATCAATGTCCCCGCCGCCCACGGCCGGCGTCAACAAGCTTTGAATTTTGTCATTTCGAAGGAGTCTCCAAGACTGAAAAAACTAAGATTTCTCCCTTCGGTCGAAATGACAGAAGGACGGTCGAATTCTGTCATTTCGAGGTGCATCATTTTTGTCATTTCGAGCAAAGCGAGAAATCTTTCCTGGTGATCCAGGCCTGTCAGGATTTCTCACATCCGTTCGAAATGACAGAAGGATGGTCGAAACGACAGACAGCAACAGTCATTCAAAGGTCTCATTGAACCGACCGTTATCTGTTTTTCGATCTTTTCCCGGGCACGCCCCCCTGACACCCCTTCTGTATTATAAAACATCTGCGGGGGCTGGCGGAATGAGAGGCTTCCCCTCCCTGTCCTGGACGCCCAGAGCCTTCAAAAACCGGTCGACAACCTTTCTGGCAACCTGCGCCCGTTCTTCCGGCTTCATCCCTCCAAGACCAATCTTTCCGCCGGCCGCCTTCTCGTGCCCCCCCCCGGTCCCGAGCCCCCTAACGACGCGGAGGGCTATCTTACCGGCCATCAATCCCCGGCGGGATGTACGGACCGACAGCAGGAGATACTCCTTGTATTCTCCCATGCAGAGGGTCCAACGGATATTCTCCATCCTCAGGAGAAAATCGGCCATCTCGGCGGTTACATCGGGGGTGTTCAGGGTCCCCATATGGGAGATCATCACGTCGCCGTACTGGACCGACCGGGCAATCGCGTCGGCAAACTTCAGGTAGTAGGATTTCGGCACACTTGGATTTTCTATTCCCGCCAGGGTCCGCGGAGCGATCCTGGGGAAGAGGTAGTTGAAGGCGTCAATATCGGCCTTCGTGAACGAACGGCTGAGGCCGTTCGTGTCGGTTTTCAATCCGTAGTAGAGCGCGGTGGCAAGCCGGCGATCCGGCGCCAGGTCGAGTTCCTTCAGATATTCCGTCAGGATCGTGGAGGAGCTGCCGTAACAGGGCCGGATATCATAAAACGCGCACCGTGTGGTGTCTTTTCTGAGGGGGTGGTGATCGATGACGATGTCAGGCAGGATCTCCCGGGGAATGGCATTGTTCCCGGTATGGGGCTGGCTGTCGACAAGCAAGATGAACGAAAAGTCGCTAAATTTCAGTCTTTTTGTGCGCACCATATCGATCTTCAGGCGCCGGACGAGCTGGCGGTTTTCGGCCCGGCCGATGATGCCTTCATACCCAATAACCGCCTTGCGTCGGAGCCTCTGGGCAAAGATGTATTTCAGCGTGGCTGCCGATGCGATCGTGTCGGGATCGGGATTATTATGACACATGATCAGGATGGCCCTCTTCTTCCCTACCAGAGAGAGCATCGTCTCCGCGGGATGGTCAGGGGTATGTCCTTTGGAAGCCATCATAGATACATATCCTTCGCACCGGTAATCTCCGGATACCTTTGGATTCTGTCATTTCGAGGAGTGTTAACGACGAGCCATAGTCCTCGTCAGGGGAAAATCTTAATGATCGTAACATGCTGAAAACAAGATTTCTCTCTTCGATCGAAATGACAAATAACGATAGTTTTGCAAAGGTTTCACCCGGCATGAAACCCGGCACAGACGTCGGGCAGCAACGGTACCGCAGGAAATTGCGGACCTGTTGTTTCTACTAACACGATACCGACATTAATTTCAAGATGCATCGAAGAAAGACATTGCCAAAGATTGCCGCATTGTACTACACTTACATAGAATAAGCGTCTATCCGGTAACACCGTATCCGTCATCGGTTGCCGGATACATCAGGCTTAGGGGTTTTCTTTTCGCGTCAGGGTTTTGAAAACAGGGTGCCATGGGAAATTATCTCCTCCAACTAGTCAATACCACACGGATTCCCGATCTCCTTGACATCGCCATTATCGCCATATTCTCATACATAGCCCTGGTATGGTTCAAGAAAACGGCATCACGGTTCGTCCTGATCGGGATCTTTATCCTTGCGGGGATATACGCCGTCGCCCGGATTTTTCACCTGTATATCACCGAATATGTCCTCCGGGGATTCTTTGCCATCCTGGTCATCGCCCTGATTATCATATTTCAGGAAGATCTCCGCAGATTTTTCGAGCGTCTCGCCACATGGAGAT
>CAZNBR010000103.1:0-8153 GCA_964571315.1 uncultured Syntrophaceae bacterium | reverse complement strand
TACTCCACTGAAGCGTACAAAGGTTGAGATGTAAAGATGTAGTGACCATAAATTTGGCCACCCGGCTTCAACCCACCGATATTACTGTAGTTGTGCTCAGAATGGGGTTAAACTTGGGTTAGGAGGGAAATTGTTGTGCAGAGCCTTAACGAATTCTTTCACAAAATAGTCAGCCTGCTGGAGAAAGTAAAAAGCGGGAATGACGCCTGGCAGTTTTTTGCATCTCTGGCCATACTGATCTTCGGGTTTCTTCTCCTGGAGCTTCTCTGGCGCCACTTCAACAAGCGGATTCAGGCGATCCTAGAGGGGAAGAAAGTGAAGATGTGGTTGCCCTACTTCTCGGGTTTCCTTCCATCGCTCCGCCTTGCCGTTGCCGCCCTGCTCCTCAGGGCTACGGAGATTCCTCTCGTGATACCTCAAAAATTGCTCGTTCTCCTGCATGGACTTGAGTCGTTCCTCTTTGCCATAGCCTGCATCGTCTTCATCTTCCAACTTGTTAGATTTCTTGATCTCCTCCCGAAGGCCTTACAGGATAAAACCTCGGAACTGTTCTTGAAACGTTTCAGAGGTATCCTCCGGATAGCTGCGGTTGTCATCGCGGCGATTGTCTTCGCGTATACACAGCAGGACCTTTTCCCCCCGTGGCTATGGAAATCTTCCTGGTGGCTCTATATGCTCCTTGTCCTGGTGTATGCGATCCTCTATGTCGGCGGAAAGCTCCTGACGACCTTTCTGGGCACCCTGACGGTTGCCCTCAGGGACGATGAAGAAAAGGCTCGGCTGCGGCTCCTGCTCAAGGCGGCCCTCTGGCCCATTCGGCTGCTTTTATTGGCCATAGCCATCTACGCGACACAGGAGATCCTGAAACTACCGGCCACGACCGATCAGATTATAGAAATAGTCACAAATATTGTCGGCACCCTAGTGATCGTGATCTTCCTCTATCAGATGCTGGATGTAGTCGAATACGAACTTACAAAGTTTGTCAGGAGAAAGGACAACGAATTCGATATGAACTTTGTCCAGATGGTCCGCATTGTCTCCAAGGTCCTGATAATCCTGGTCGGTTCGATCTATCTCCTCAAGGCGGCGACAGGTAAACCGATGACGACCCTGCTGGCGGGTCTCGGTATCGGCGGTCTGGCGGTCGCACTGGCAGCTCAAGATACCCTGAAGAACCTCTTCGGCAGCTTTATGATCATGGTGGATAAACCCTTTAAGGTTGGTGACAGGGTCGTCGCCGAGGGTTTCGATGGTTACGTGGAAGAGATAGGGTTCCGAAGCACCCGTCTGCGCAGTTTGACAGGGCATCTGATTTCCATGCCCAATGAAAAGGTGGCAAGCGTCAGTATCGAAAATATCGGCATGCGTCCCAGTATTCGGCGCTATTCGAATATTACCATTACGTACGACACGCCGGTGGAGAAGATTGAACGCGCCGTATCAATCATCAAGGAAATTCTGAAGGATCATAAAGGGATGGACCCCGATTATCCTCCTCAGGTCTATTTCAACGACTTCAACAATACCTCCCTGAACATAGCGATGTTCTACTGGTTCCATCCGCCAGATTACTGGGAGGCCATGCGGTTCAGCGAGGAGGTCAATCTGCGAATCATGCGCGCATTCGAGGCGGAGGGAATCGAGTTCGCCTTCCCGACGACAACAACCTATCTGGCTCAGGACGACAGGAGGCCGCTGACCATATCCCTTTCAAAGGATCTGAGTAGGGACGACGAGAAGTAAGTGATCACCCCTTGATTACAAGGCCAGTCATTTTAACAGGAGGTAGCCAGTCATGCCGAAGTTCTTTAAAAAAACGTCTCATAAAGCAGGTCTTCCACCGGGAACACTCGTTCATATAGGGGAAAGAAAAGCCGAAGAAGTAAAAATTACCATCATGGATTACGATCAAACGGCTTTTCAGGAAAAGGAGGTACAGACAATAGAGGAATGCTTCCCCTTTAAAGAAACTCCTACCGTAACATGGATCAACATCGACGGCCTCCATCAGGTTGATATCATCGAAAAAATCGGTGGTCATTTCGGCATCCATCCCCTGATCCAAGAGGACATCCTGCATACGGGACAGCGCCCGAAAATGGAGGACTTTGACACCTATATCCTTGTCATCCTGAATATGCTTCATTACGACGAAAAGGCGCACACGGTCAAGACCGAGCAGATCAGCATTATCCTGGGGCCAAACTTTGTCATTTCATTTCAAGAAATGGAGGGAGATGTCTTCAACCCCCTGCGCGAGAGGATACGGACCGGAAAGGGCCGGATCAGGCGGATGGGGGTGGATTATCTCGCTTATTCGATCATCGACTCTGTCGTGGATCACTATTTCATCCTTCTGGAAAAGTGCGGGGAACAGATTGAGCTTCTGGAAGAGGAATTAGCCCTGAATCCACAGCCGGAAACGCTGCAGGCTATTCATGATTTAAAGCAGGAAATCATATTTTTGCGAAAGTCGGTATGGCCGCTCAGAGAGGTCATAAACGGCCTGGAACGGGTAGAATCGGCACTGATCCATGATGATATTTCCATGTATTTACGCGATCTCTACGATCACACAATCCAGGTGATTGATTCCGTGGAGACCTATCAGGACATCCTTTCCGGGATGATAGATCTCTATCTCTCGAGTGTGAGCAACAAGATGAATGAGGTCATGAAGGTGCTGACTATTTTCGCTTCCATTTTTATTCCCCTGACGTTCATGGCCGGCGTATATGGGATGAATTTCGAATTTATGCCCGAGCTCAAGATGCGGTGGGCCTATCCCGCCCTCTGGGGCGCTATGATTACCGTCGCCGTAGGCCTGCTTACATTCTTCAGGCGAAGGAAGTGGCTGTAACACGCTTTACGGCAAATGCGGGGGGATGAGAGATTAACATATCTATCCGACTGCCCAATATGCGATCGGGGGAACGATTATGAATACGTGGACGGAGAAGGGTGAAGCACTCAAAAGGAAGTTGGCTCTCAGGACGCATCCACTTGCATTCAAACGATTTGACAGGGCGGATGAACTGAAAAGAATAGAAAAGATCACCGAGGTGAAAATGACCCACACTTTTTGCCAATTGCCCTTTATGGTGCGGGTTTTGGGCATGACGATAGGAGTCACCAGCGACGGCAAAACACTGGATCGCTGCAAGCGGCTTCATGCCCTCTATCCCACGACCGAGGAGAGCATGAAGGAAGAGGCCTCGATGCTGTCCCGGACATGGTTCGGCTCAAAAGAGGACGCACTGGAACAGCAAAAAGACTACCCTCGGATGCCTGTGGGCGAAGCGATTGCGCTTGCGCCCCTGGAAAAAACTCCCTTTGAACCCGACGTGGTATCGATTTACGGCAATCCCGCGCAGATTATGATGATTATGTGCGGGATGCAGAAGGTCAGGTATGAGCAATTTCACTTTTCCTTCATAGGTGAAGGGGCCTGTGCCGATTCGATCGGGCGTTGTTATACGAGCGGCAAACCTGCACTGGCCATCCCCTGTTATGGAGAAAGGGCCATCGGTCAGGTCGCCGACGATGAGATCGTCATAGCCCTTCCGCCCGGGGAGATTGACCGGGTCCTCACGGGGCTGGATATGCTCAGAAAGGTCGGGTTTAAATATCCAACTGCCTTTATCGGTGGGATTTCCAACCCCATCCAGGCCCTGTCGCAGTTTTACCCGCAGGCAGGACAGGGACAGAAGCAATAAGCCTTTGACAGTAGGTATTATTCGATATCCCCGAGATATTCCTTTTCGAGATAGGTGAAGTCTATCTGATCATCCCGATAGGGCAGTGACTCGCGTATGGGCTCCGGGATCGCCCCCCACTTCGATTCGAAATCCTCCAGAAATACCCGGCGGCCTCGAAGGAAATCGGCCACTTTACTCTTGAGGAGATCCTTGTCGCGAAACTTGGAATAGGCGTTCATCAGGTCCATGTTCGCCCGGTCGCTCTTGATCGGATTGTGGTATCCCAAGTGATCGGGGTCGGAGCCAAACCGGAGCTGGACCCTGAGGATGTCACTGTATGAAGCAAGCGACTGGCGCAGTGATACCTTCAGGTCGTCCTCGCCGATGGCACCGGTATTGGCCAGGTAGCACTTGATCCGGTTCTTTTTGATGATCTCATAAAAGAGCATGGCGTGCTCCAACCGGTCCCCCACCAGAAAGGGATCGAGAAAAACGACGCGTTTAAAATTTCCAGCCTCCTCAGGATTTCCCCCCGAGCTTTCGATCGATTCGCCGTAGATGAACTGCATCGTCGCCTGCTCGGGAGAAAGCCTCGATATGACGTTGGCAAGGGGATTTCTCGTCAATATAATAATGTAGTCGAGCCGGTCGCCTCGCAGGTTCTTGCTGGCGATCCCCAGATTGTCCCGCCTGACGACGGCACGACCGTTGCCCGTCTTGCTGGTATCTTTGAAATCGGGGGTATAGGGATAGCGGGAGATGGCAACGTTTTCGAGAAAGGCGTCGGCCCCAAGGGCGGAACGCAGGATCTCAGGCTGACTCTCATCAAGACCCTCTGTCTTTATATAGACCCCGCCCTGTTCAAATGCCGCATAGCTTCCGTCCATGCCGATGATTCCCCCATCGTCACCGAGCATCTCGGAAGATTCGCGAGGTAATTTCGCCAGCTTGCGACAGAGTGTCGTGGTCTTCCCCGTTGCCGTGAGGCCGGAAACACCGGTGACCCGCTCCTGCAACTCCGGCCGCTCTGTCTCGAGGTCATAGATCCAGAGGTGGTCACGCCGCGCTCCGCAATGCAAGAATATCCCCTGATGATCTATCTCCTTTACACGCCAGCCTTCGAACTGAAAGATGCCTTTCTTCGCCTCGCCCAGATAGATGGTATTACGGCAGATCTTTACCTGCTCCCCGCGCTTATCCCCCATCCAGAGTCGAACAGTCACATCCTTATCTAGCAATTTCTTGAATTTATTGGGTTCGAAAGAATCGTCGGTAAAAAAGATGATGGTATAGGTAGGCTTCTCAACAACCCGGGCAGCGGGCGTGTCTTCAAAAAGAAGCTTCAGCCCATAGGCGATCTGGGCATAGGGAACCGGCATTATGAACCGCGCCGTTACCCCGTCCCTCCCATCGCCAACTATGGTATCAAGAGAGAGGACCTTTTCCTTTCCGAGGCATTCCAAGGCCTTGGCGGCAAGAGCTTCCTCTTCATCGCCAAAAGGATGGTCCACGCTGTTCTTGGTGTGAGGCGCCGATCGTGACATGGGTTCTGAATCGGCGGCGACGGAACCCAGGTTTGTCTGGATCACGCCCTCCTGCTGCAGCGCGATCTCCTTGAGTTGTTCAAGTGATCTTCCTTCGATCAATCTCCCGGAATTCTTAGCGTCGCAATAAATCTTCTCGGCAGCCTGTTTAAAGTAATTGCGCATACATGCTCCTATACCCATTTTTTATCCATTATAGCAGACCTGCAATCTCAAGACCAGCCCCCGTGCCCCGTTTCAAAAGGTGTGATTTAGAACGTATACTACCAGAAGGGAACAAAGGGAGAGGGAGAGGGCTAAAAGCCCTAACCACTTATTTTGTGTGGTATTTTAGTCTCTAAATCGGAGAGCTATAGGGCAAACCAGAGTACTATAAAAATAATCGGACTGATAAGGATACAGATTCCTTAACTGGCCACCTCGCCGGTTTTCCCCTGCAGGTAGGCAATCAGGGGATCAGTGATTAAGGGGACCAGATCTCCGATCATGTGCGGCATAAGATTGTCCATTACCTTCGGCATCAAGTCAGGCATCTGTTCGAGCATATAATCGGACATCGGAATCTTTTGGGCAACTCGATCGAGCATAACGGGCATCACCTTCGGCAGCATCATCGGCAGCAGCCGCGGGAAGAGGATCGGGAACATGGGTTTCATCAATCCCATGGCCCCGGGGATCTTGCCGGAAAAACGCATCATCGACCCCATCCCGAAGGGCATGGCATCAATCAACTCCGGCCACATGGTCCCCATAAGATCGGCAAAGCCCTGTGGCGTCATCAGCCCGATCATTGCGTCGAAAACACCCCACTGTTTCTGCACCTCGGGATTCGGGTCGGGGAAGTCGTAGCCGAGGGCGGACGCCGCAAAATGAGCCAGATCGATAACCTCGATCGGCTTATCTCTCTTTTCCGCCGAAACCCGAAGCTGAACCTCACAGCAGGGACAGAGGGAGAGCACCTTATTTGCCCCGACTGCAAGGGCCTCATCCAACCGGGTAGCCCCTATATCGGCCGCGATGGGGGGATCCTTGATCAGGGTCAGGACGCTCCCGCAGCAGTGCGCAGCATCGTGGTGATGCGTCATCTCGACGAAATTGACGTTGGGGATCGCCTTGATCAGGTCGCGGGGCGGCTCGTATACCCCCGATACGCGACCGATATGACATGAATCATGCCAGGTAACCGTGACGGGTTCTCGCCCCGTATCGGGAAAGGAAAATTCACCGGCCTTGATCTTTTCGGAGAGGATCTCGCTGTAGTGGACCCCCTTGATGTCGTAATCCATCCCCAGTTTCTCGGCCCACTCTGGGTACACGTGCCGCCACATCATATTACAGGCCGGGCACGAGTTGACCACCGTATCGACCCCCGCTTCCTGCATAGCGGCAATGTTTCTTCTCAGAATCGTTTCGAAAACGTCCCATTGACCGGATACGAGCATTGGCGTCCCGCAGCAGTTCTCCTTCTCCGCCACGTAGGTAAAGTCCACACCGGCCTCATCAAGCAACCTGACCGATGCCTGAGCGATGTCATGCTCAACGTAACTGGCTGTACACCCCGCAAAATAGGCGACCTTTGCCTTGTGATCCGGACCATGCTTCTCCTTTAGATCCGGGGGGAACCAGTTAGCGCGGTCCTTACGGTAGCCCGCCCAGATATCACCCTCCTTGAGGTTCGCCAGCGCCATCATCTCGAAGGGCGGGAAGGTCATCCGTTTTTCCTCGTGAATCAGTATGCCGCGCAGCTTCATCCACGACGGCTCGATCGGCAGCGAGGCAGAGCAGCGCAGGTTGCACAGTTCGCAGGTGGTGCACACCAGGATCGTGTCTACCATGAACTGGTTCCACTCCTCACGTCCCTCCATGAATTCGCGCAGCCAGTACCATTTGCCCCGGGGGCTCTGGCTCTCCCACCCCCGTCCATAGAACTGGTCGCATTCTTCAATACAGTACCCACACTGCGAGCAGCTGTACGCATACCAGGCAACATCCGCCGGAATATTGCGAACAGGGTCTTTCGGCCGCTCACCGATTTGCGTAATGATATAGTTAACAAAGGGTCGCACGAGCGGTTCAACGAAGGACCCGGCGCTGATCGCCGTTCCCATCAGGCCACCGGCGACCACCTTCCCCGGATTCATGATACCGTTCGGATCGACCTCCTCTTTGAATGCCTTAAGCCGCGCGAGACGGTCCTTCCCCAGTATCTCCGGGGCCTTTTTAGCAAAATAGAGTCCCGTTGCATAGGCACGACCGCCGTATTTCTGGGCGATCTTCATGATTGAGAGTGAAAGGCTGAAAACAAAATTATATGAAAATTTGCGTTCATCACTGGGGATGAATCCGAGGATCACGACCTCGGGCTCCCCCGAGGCGGTTTTGCGTATCACGACCCCTTCCTTGACGATTGGCTGGTTGATCTTTCGCTCTATCTCCCCCATCACATCCCCAAGACTGCTCAGCGGAATCACAACCTCTGCAGGAACCAGACTGGGCCCCAGCCGCTTGACGATCATCAGTTTGAAGCGATTCTTCCATTCGTGCTCGGCGATCCGGTCGCTGAGGATCTCAGCCTGACAACGCTTTATGAGTCTGCCCAGCCCCTCCATGACCACCCCCCGATCTTTTTTTCTGAATGTCAGGGTGGCGATATAGGAGGCGGGAAGCAGGACCCGTTCCTCAACAGGGTGCCCCATATGTTCCTGCAAGGGGGCTCTGTTCTTGAGTTCCGCCATGCGGGGATTGATAAAAAGGAGGGACCAGATCGGCAGCCCTTCCTCTACCATGGCGGTAAAGAAATCCTGGAGATCGTGGGCGTCGGGACATCCGATCGACACGATATCCATCTCCTCCAGGGACCGAACACTGATGGTCAGCTCACTGATAAAACCGGTAATCCCCTCCGCCT
>CAZNBR010000102.1:0-8201 GCA_964571315.1 uncultured Syntrophaceae bacterium | reverse complement strand
ACCATCGCGTGTACATGTAACCAACGTACGGTGTATACATGCGCATCATTCCCCGGGGATCCTGGAATATCCACCATGTAACGTAAAATATGGCGAGCGTAAAAACCAGAGCAACAATGGCTGGAATCGGACCGCTCCATCGCTTTACCAGTTTACGCTCCTCTAGGTATCGGGTCCCAAAACGTTCTTTCGCTGTTGCTTCCATAGGACAACCTCCTTTCTGTCTTTCCGTCAATTTCGATGGACTCCCCCTTCACATAGGTATCGGGTCCCAAAACGTTCTTTCGCTGTTGCTTCCATAGGACAACCTCCTTTCTGTCTTTCCGTCAATTTCGATGGACTCCCCCTTCACACTGTTTTCTCTTGTAAAGATTGAAAAAGTTCTTTCGCAATTTCATGCCTCCTTTTGCCCTCAATAGTAATTCCCCTTTTCAACGCCTCTTCTATGAGCATTTCCCCCGCTTCAGAGAGAAGAGGATAACAGTTCTCGAATGAGTCAAAGTAATGATCCTTCACATTGTTATCTTTTATCTGTGTAAAACCGGACAGTTCCTTCAAGAACATATCGAGTAGCGCGAAAGGATAGCGTGTAAAAAATTGTCTTCTCTGCATGTCCATTGTCATGTCATTATTCTTTCAAGGGTTTTACTCGTTCGCTGTACACCTTTACCTATGACAGTACATCACCGGGAGATAGACGCCCCTCCATATAACAGGTCAGCACATCATCTACATTTCCGATTACGTTATCGATGAGGAGAATCCCATTCTTTTTCAGCGTATTCTGCAGGGCCACTCTGATTCCGCCGCATATCAGTACCGACACGCTGAGGCTGTGCAACTGTGCTGCGAGTTCCGAAGATCGCACTGCATCAATCGCGGTAAACTTTTTTTCTACGATTTCTTTTCCATCACGTATCGTCACAAGAAGAAATTCGTTTGTATAATCATAACGGGGAGCAATACGTCCACTTAGATAACAGATGGCAATCTTCTCCATGGCGATGGTCTATAAATCGATAAATGGTATTAAACAAAAGCCATCACAAGGGTGTATTGTACTCGCAAGGAAGGTCAGTAAAGAAATTGAGTGGAAGGCCACGTATCCAAGATTGAACACTCGTAAGGAAAAGGCAATGTCACCGTAATTGTGATGCTGTTCATCAACACGGTTAAAAACCTTACTTCGAAGTATTACTATCAAGAATTGTACCAGCCGATGCGCAGCTTATAAATTACTATTAATTTTAGGGGGATAGACAAGACGTCACGACAATAAAACGATGATTAAGGCTGATTGTTGTTGATGAAGTGCAACATGATCAGAGGGGTAATTTGCACGTAATGCAGGAATTCACGACTACGGGGTGAAGTTGCTCAGTTGCAACAGGATGTTGCAATGATGAAATTATTGTGGCGGTAGGAGCCCGTGCTTCTTCATTTTCCGCCAGAGGGTGGTACGATCGATATGGAGGGCTTTGGCTGCCTTATCACGGTGCCAGTTCTGCGTTGAGAGGACTTCTGAGATTATTTGTTTTTCTTTTTCCAAAAAGGAGACATTGATGGACTGTAAACCCGCCAGCCCGCGGATTGACAGTTCATGTCCGCCCTGTCTTATGAGATATTCGGGTAGAGCATCGACTCCTATTTCGTTTTTTTTACAGAGAATTGTCATATGCTCAATGATGTGTTGCAACTCACGAACATTACCGGGATACTCATAATTGAGGAGAATCTTCATAACATCAAGATTCAGGGTGCATGATCTTTTCCCCAAAGCCTTTGCCTGCTTTGTGAGAAAGTGATTGATCAATAAGGCTATATCTTCCCTTCGTTCTTTCAAAGAAGGAATTGTCAGTTCAACCACCTTTAAACGGTAATACAAATCCTGACGAAATTTTCCGGACTGCACCATTTCGGATAGGTCCTGATTCGTAGCAGCGATAACCTTCACGTCAACGCTCACAGGCTCAGTAGCTCCAAGAGGATAGAACTGCCGTTCATCCAATACCTGTAACAGTTTTATCTGAATTTCTTTGGTCAAATCCCCGATCTCATCCAGGAAGATGGTCCCCGTATCAGCCAGCTGGAATCTTCCCTGTTTGGTGTGTTTTGCATCGGTGAAAGCCCCTTGAACATAACCGAAAAGTTCTGATTCAAGGAGCGTATGGGGAAGCGCCGGACAGTTCACCTTTACGAAGGGATTGTTCCTGCGATTACTTGAATTGTGAATTGCTCGTGCAAAAAGATCCTTCCCGCTCCCCGTCTTTCCGAGAATCAATATATTCACATCAGTGGGTGCTACTACAGAAACAATGTCAAACAACTTAACCATTTTTTGATCCCGACCGACGATATCGTGAAATGTGTAGGACTGTTCGATTTTCTTTTCAAGGTCCACACGCATTGAATCATCAACAAACGATTCAACTCCTCCGATAATCATGCCGGCATCATCTGTTAATGCCCTTGCGGTTATATCAACGGGAACTTCCTCACTGTTTTTGCTCAGAATTTGATTCCGCCCCTTAAAAACTTTGGCATGCCCCTTTATGATCCTACTCAAGGAACAGTTCTTGTAACAGAGCTCACTCCTGAAAACTTCATAACACTTCCGACCCAGCGCTTCTTCTTTGGTAAAACCCGTAATCTTTTCTGCTTCACTGTTAAAAAAAGTTATATTCCAATCCATATCAATGGTAAAAATACCCATTGCAATGCTATCAAGAATCTTTTCATTGTCCACGTTTCTGTTCATGAATCTCCTTTTATGACGACTTGTCATGGTAATGAGCTGTCATATAAGGGCAACATACATCATATTGCCTGGCCCTGATCCAGATGAATACTTATGCGGCAGAAAGGAAGAGTCACCGTTTCAGGGTGAGATAGAAGTTGATGAATCATACTTTGGCGTCAAGCATATCAAAGGGAAGCGGGGCCACGGTGCCGGAAGAAAGACTCCTGTATTCAGTATCCTGCAGCGAAAGGATATGTCTCGAAACCGTTCCTAGCTGCGCCAGGAAGACCCTTCAGGCCATTATCAGGGGCAAAGTAGAACCGGATAGCGTCATACATTCAGAAAGTTGGAGAAGCCATATGGGATATAAAAAGCATTATCGTGTTCACCATGGAAACAACGAACTTGCCAGAGGTAAAAGCCATATTAACGGAATTGAATCCTTCTGGTCATTTGCAAAACGAAGGTTTGTTAAATTTCATGGTATTCCACAATCAACCTTTTACCTGTACCTTAAAGAGTGTGAGTTTCGGTTCAACAACCGTAACACCAATATCTACAAATTGTTTTTAAAGGGCTTCAGAAATAAACCGCTGTTCTAGCCAAGAGCCTTCTCTAGGCTACTAACTCCATCATGATATGTTGTCAAGGAATATTAAGTGGGACTTTCATCGTATTCCTGCTCCTCCTCCTTCCCCCGCCTTTCTTGACACCGAAGAGCGATTTCGCTATAGCACATCGGAACGTACCAGCACTGATCAAGGGGAGATACTGATGATAACGGTTGATGAAAGCAAGTGTATCGGATGCGGGACCTGTGCGGCGGATTGCGCTATCTTTACCATCAGGGTCATAGACGGAAAAGCGTCTCCGGGTAAGTGGTGTCTTGAATGCGGGCACTGCACCGCGGTATGCGAGCAAAAGGCAATAACCCTGCTGGGCGACTATGATCCCTCTGAGATAGTCGAATGTGACGATCCCCGGAAATTTGAGATTTCACCGGATCATCTGCTGAACCTTGTCAAATTCAGAAGAAGCATCCGTCAATTCACAGACGAACCTGTCAGTGACAGCGATATACACAAGATACTGGAGATGGGACGATACGCACAGACAGGCGCAAATCAGCAGAATCTTCGGTATATCGTTTTGACCAGGGATACGCTGCGGGAGATTACACCGATTGCATTGAAAGCCTTGGTGGAGCTCGATGTCACTAAAGTCGATAAGAAAGCCATGCGCGTCCCCTATCAGTATCTGGGTTTCCAGAAAACCTGGGAGCAGTGGTATGGGGTGTATCAGAAGACAAAGAGAGATCTGTTGTTCCACGACGCACCCAACGCGCTGCTGGTTGTCAGCCGCACATGCAATGAGTTTGACGGTTGTTTCAATATCGGCCATATGGAGCTGATGGTAAACGCCCTGGGCCTTGGCGCCTGCATGATGGGCTTCGGAACCTTTGCCTTCGATATATCGCGGGAATTAAAAGAAAGAGTTGGAATCCAGGAGGGTGAAGCCGTCATCATCATGATGGTCTTCGGTCATCCCAAGGTTCAGTATCTACGGACCGTTAACAGGAAAAAAGTGAGATACGTAAAAATTTGATAACCCCGTAAAAAGTCCAAAATCTCCTCCCCCTTGATGGGGGAGGGCGAGGGTGGGGGTGAAAAGTAATTGTGTTTCGGAGAGTATTTGTTCCCTTCCCTTGCCCCCTCCTGCCTCCCCCAGCAAGTGGGGGAAGGTAAGAGGAAACAAGTTGTTATAGCCCTCCCACCAGGGGAGGGGAAATCTGACTTTCTACGAATGCATCAAAATCTGATTGCACCCTCCCTTTCAAACCCCGGTTTGCAGTCGCACCTGTACACCCTCCGGAAGTTTATCTGAGAATGTAGCCATTCCTGCTTGCCAAACACAGGGTTTTGGTCTATGTTCCCCCCGTTTGCGTGGGAGCGCTCTTATTTCAGGCAGAATACTAACGGAAGATACAGGGGGAAAAATGACCGGACAGGATAAGCAGTATCAAGTTCCCGATAAAGACGGGTTTTTTGGAAAGTACGGCGGCAAGTTTCTGCCGCCTCAATTGGAGAAGCCCTTCGCCGAGATCATCGAGGCGTATCACCGGATCGAGAACGATGCCACCTTCATCGCCGAGCTGCGCTACATCCGCAAACATTTTCAGGGCCGGCCGACGCCGGTGTACCATGCGCGGACATTGTCCCTGCAGAACGGCGGGGCGCAGATCTATCTGAAACGTGAAGACCTGAATCATACCGGCGCCCACAAACTGAACCACTGCATGGGCGAAGTCCTCCTCGCGAAATATATGGGCAAAAAG
The DNA here is from genome assembly GCA_964571315.1 of uncultured Syntrophaceae bacterium. Taxonomy (GTDB): domain Bacteria; phylum Desulfobacterota; class Syntrophia; order Syntrophales; family UBA2210; genus UBA6078. The sequence goes on along the minus strand of CAZNBR010000102.1, from coordinate 3,126 downwards.
CGTGTCATCGCCGAGACCGGCGCGGGACAGCACGGCGTGGCGCTGGCCACGGCCGCCGCCTATTTCGGACTGGAATGCGAAATACACATGGGCGAAGTCGACATCGTCAAACAGGCGCCGAATGTCAGCCGGATGAAGCTGCTTGGCGCGACAGTAGTCCCGGTTACCCAGGGCCTCAAAACCCTTAAAGAGGCAGTCGACTCGGCCTTCGACGCGTATCTTGCGGACTACGAAGACTCTATCTACTGCATCGGCTCCGTCGTGGGCCCCCATCCGTTCCCGCTCATGGTGCGTGATTTTCAGCGCGTTGTGGGCATCGAGGCCCGCGAGCAGTTTCAAGAGATGACCGGGAACCTTCCAGACGCGGTCTGTGCCTGTGTCGGCGGCGGCTCCAACGCAATCGGAATCTTTTCATCCTTCTTAAGCGACCCCTGCGCCCTGATTGGTGTGGAACCGATGGGAATAGGAGATAAACTTGGCCAGCACGCGGCGACGATGACATACGGGCATGAAGGCATTATCCATGGATTCAAGTGCTACCTGCTGCAAAACGAAGACGGCACTCCGGCCCCCGTCTATTCCTGCGCCAGCGGACTCGATTATCCGGGCGTAGGTCCCGAACACTGTTATCTGAAGGACGAAGGCCGGGTCGAGTATGTGACCTGTTCGGATGATGAATGCAAAGACGCGTTCTTCAAACTGTGCCGTCTTGAAGGTCTTATCCCGGCGATTGAGAGTGCTCATGCCGTCGCGTATGCCCTGGTGAGGGCACGCGAGATGGAGACCGGCACGATCCTGGTGAATCTGAGCGGACGCGGGGACAAGGACCTGGATTACGTCCTAGAGCACTGGGGTACCGGCGGCGAGGAAGAAGCATAGGAGACAGAGGCATCCGGGCGGGGGCAAAAAGGGCGGCAAAGACAAACCTGACGACAAGGACGCGGGATAAGGCGTGACCTTTTTCTGTCATTTCGAATCCCGATGTATCGGGATGAGAAATCCTGGATCACCTTGTCATTTCGAATCCCGGATCACCTTGTCATTTCGACAGAAGGGAGAAATCTTGTCTTCAGCATGTTACAACAATAATTAAGATTTCTCGTTGCTAATGCTCCTCGAAATGACAACTCTCAAAGTTCCCCTCCTGTCATTTCGGCTTGCCCTCTCTGTCATTTCGGCTTGCCCTCTCTGTCATTTCGAGCGCAGCGAGAAATCTTTGTTTACAGGGAACACCATCATGTCCAACCAACACCCACCCCTGGAGACCGAACTCCAAACAGTCGAGGCAATGATCGAGATCTTCTGTCACGGGCGGCATGGCGCTCCGGAAGTCCTCTGCCCGGAATGCCGGGAGCTTCTTGACTACGCCACCCGAAGCCTCGAAAAATGCCCCCTCCGGGACAACAAGCCTAAGTGCTCGGCATGTCCCGTGCACTGCTATAAACCGGACATGAGGGAGAAGATCAGGGCAGTGATGAGATATGCCGGTCCTCGAATGCTTTACCGCCACCCCGTCCTCGCGGGGAGACATTACCTGACCGGGAAATAACTGTAGATTATACCCAAAGAGCACAAACCTCTTGCCCGTAGCCTGAGGGTGAATGGAGGTATCAAACCAGTGCCTTTATAATCCTTGCAAAGGCGTTCATGAATGAATATAATTCACGCCATGAATGAAAATACATTTCCCCGACACATGATGACAGCGTTGAGCCAGCGTCTCCGTGCGATGCCGGTCGTCGTAGTTACCGGTGCCCGTCAGACGGGTAAAAGCACCCTGGCAAAGGAACTTACACCGGAAAAGCGATCCTACTTTTCCCTCGACGAAATGGATATCTTCGAACTGGCAAGGCGAAATCCTGAAGCCCTGGTGGGGGGCGCGGCAAATGTGACTCTCGATGAGGTGCAGCGAGAACCCGACCTGCTCCTTGCTGTTAAACGGGCCGTCGATTCCGACAGGCAACCGGGCCGGTTTCTGCTGACCGGGTCGGCCAATTTGCTCTTGATGCGGGGAGTGTCCGAATCGCTCGCCGGTCGGGCCAGCTACCTTACCCTCTGGCCAATGACCCGGCGGGAGCAATTAGGCCTTGGCCGTTGCGGGCAATGGGAAGAACTGGTAGCGGCGAACGACGCCCAATGGCCCGATCTCCTCAGTGCGGGAACATCGGACCCGGAAGACTGGCAGAAATTTGCCCGACGCGGCGGATTTCCCACACCCGCTATCCACATGTCCAAGACAGAAGACAGGATGATATGGTTCGATGGCTATGTCCGGACCTATCTGGAGCGGGACCTTCAGATGCTTTCCTCCATAGCTGCCCTGCCTGATTTTCGCCGGCTGATGCGAGCAGCCTGTTTTCGTCTTGGGCAGATCGTAAACCAAACGGAAATGGCCCGCGACCTATCGCTGAAACAGCCCACGGTGCACCGTTACCTGAACCTGCTCGAAACTTCGTACCTTTTGGTTCGCTTGCCTGCATATTCAGTTAACCGTACGAAGCGGCTCCTCAAGTCCCCCAAACTGTACTGGGGCGATGTCGGACTGGCGATGCACCTCTCCGGGATGGCTGAACCGACGGGCGCTTACCTCGAAAATCTGGTCCTGCTTGACCTTATGGTCTGGCAATCCGGTCGACTCCTCAATACGGAGGTTCTCTATTGGCGGACGACAACGGGTGAAGAAGTCGATTTTGTCATCGAAACGGAAGGTAAGGTGCTGCCCATCGAGATCAAATCAACGAGTCGCCCGAGGATCAGCGACGCCGCGAATATAATTGCCTTCCAGCATGAGTACGGCAAGGATGCGCGCGCCGGGTTGCTGCTGCACAATGGCACCACGGTCGAATGGTTGACGCCCACCGTCCTGGCGGTACCCTGGTGGAAGATGATCTAAGCGTCTGGGGAAAAATTAGGAAAAATTGAAAAAATTGGGGCCAGTTCCCTTGTCTTCGGCAGAACAAGCTGGATGTTGCCCTGATCTTCAGCCAGGACCAGGATCTCTCTGGGGTTGCTGATGAAGTCAGACATATTTCGAAATCAACCACCATATTCTACCAATGGCCCATGCAACTTTGATGGTCTCGTAAAAAGTCAAATTCGATGAATATGTCATTTCGACCATGGGGA
>CAZNBR010000101.1:0-8213 GCA_964571315.1 uncultured Syntrophaceae bacterium | reverse complement strand
GGTAAATGGGGACGGTTCTATTTATTGACTGGGCATTCGGGTCTTGATATGAGAGTGTCATGCCGAGAATAGCAAGAATAGCTCCTAAAGCGGTTGTTTTCCATGTTTTGACGCGGGGGAATAACAAGCAGACTATTTTTAAGGACAATGAAGATTTTAAGGAATATGTCGACGTCCTCCGGAAGTACAAAGCAAAATACAGGTATAAGCTGTACCATTACGTTTTAATGACCAATCATGTTCATCTGGTCATTGAACCCACGGAAGACGGGGGAGAACTATCGCAGATCATGAAGGGGATCAACCTGTCTTATGCCCAGTATTTTAAGAAAAAATATAAATATACAGGCCACTTTTGGCAGGACAGGTTCAAAAGCATCATCATTTCCAAGGATGAGTATCTGCTGGCCTGTGGCAGTTATGTGGAACTAAACCCTGTTCGGGCGGGCATGGTAAAAGACCCGAGGGATTACCCTTGGAGCAGCTATAAGGCCAATGCCTATGGGGGAGAAGACAATTTAATCGACAGACATATTATTTATGCCAAGCTTTCGACGGATGAAACAGTCAGGAAAGAATACCGCTCATTTGTTCAGCAGATGCAACGGAAGCATGATTCAATGCGTGGAGAGATGGATCGACGGACGATATACGGAGGAAGTGAATTTATCCAGCGAGTCCGTGAGAGATACAAGCTTGATGCCGTGATCAAAAAACGGGGGCGGCCGAAGAAAGACTTGCCGGAAAAGTAAAATAAATAGAACCGTCCCCAATTACACTCACACGAAAGAACTGGCAGCTAAGGCAATAAGGAGTTGTCCGCTGTAATAGAATGCCAGACTGATGCGACTGTATTCCCATGGTTTCCAGAAGCGGTTCGCCGCCAGCATCACATCCGAGATGTAGAACAGTAGTGCTCCAATCAAAATCATCAAAGCCTGGGTTCCCCCAAACACCGGGCTCTCCAACGTTGCCCCAGCTCGGTTGACCATCACCGAAATCACCACAATGTATACAATAACAGGCCCTTGCAACGTTCCCAAATGAGGACGAATCAGAAGGTAGAAGCCCATTCCAACTCCCAACAGTATTCCTGCTGAAAGAAGATCCCAGGCCGAAAACACCCCCAGCAGCGTGAAAACAACCGTATAGGCAATGTGGGCCAGCAAGAACAGCCCTAAGCCGATTATGAAGGCCTTGCGGTTTTCCGGAAGCATCAGCGCAATATCTCCGCCCAACGATAAAAGCAACCCGATAGTCACGCCGACCGTGTACGTGAGGTTCTGACCAGGCTCCAGGAGCGATAACAACACGACAGCGATTACCAGCAAGGTAGAAATCGGCTTGAAGATGTATATCTGCCGTTGCTTTCCAACGATCTCTGCTCGGATCAAAAGGGCAACGGTGACAACCAACACAGGAATTAGAAAAAGCACTGGACTCATTGATTCTACCCCCGTACAAGAAAGAAAACACTCTGTCGCCTGGCAGCTAAATAAATGCGATTTCGGACCCTAATTTTTAATCAGGGACACTCCCCTCTTCAGTAACACATGAAGCCGGGCGTTTCCATCAAGAAAATGGGGATATACTTCATTGCGGATCCAGATGGGTACTGGCTTGAAATAGTCCCCGACAGAAGGTAAGGGGGGGGTGAATACAGGGCGCTGCTCCTGATTTATACACAAAAAAGCCCCTCGCGGAAGATTTCTTCTCACGAGGGGCTAACGAGAACCGCTGATGCCGTTTCGTCTCGTACGCAGGAGTCACTCATCCATGTTCTTGGTCTTAATCCGGGTGGCAATCACCACGAAGACCCTGTGGTGGATCTTTTCATTTAGCTCCGGTCAGATGACTCATGACGAGCATCGCAGTGTCTCGATTCTTCAATACTCTTATCGGTACATTCCCCTCTTTCTTTAGAAAAAGAGGTGACCCAGTCCAGCATTGAACAATTCGTTTAATTATAAAATAATGTCGCCGGTAACGGTTGTCAAGAGGGCTCAAACCCTTGCCAATACTGAGTATTTTAAAAAACATTCCGCAAATCGGTAAGATGAAAAAGAAATAAAAGAGCACTGTACTTATTTAACCATATCAGATACCGGCCCATAGTGTATTAGAAAAATCTCTTGACAGACCTATGTTGAAGTACTAACAATTACGTATAATTATACCCGTAGCTCTTCTGATGTTACGAAGTCTCGCTTTGCACAACGCCGTAGGGTAAAGTGAAAAGAACTATTCCCCACGATCTTCATACCCTCCATTCCACACATTTCTCAAGGTTCAGGAGGACTAAGCCAGATGAAAGAAAAAATAACCGCTTCCATGCTTTATAATCTCATTCAATGTCCCCACCGTGTCACGATGGATTTATTCGAAGATCCTGCCTTAAAAGATCCTGTTAATCCCTTCGTGCAATTGCTCTGGGAGAAAGGGAATTCGTTTGAACAAGAAGTCATGGATGGCCTCGGTATGCCTTTTACCGATCTACACGGTTATTATGGAGAGGAAAAGGAACGTCGTACTTTAGATGCGATAACTCGGGGTGATGAACTTATATACAGCGGACGAATAACTATTGGAGACTTGGTTGGTGAGCCTGATATCTTGAGAAAACAGGGTGCTGGCTATGTTCCGGGTGATATAAAAAGCGGGGCTGGGGAAGAAGGTGGAAGCGAAGACGAGGATGGAAAACCGAAAAAACATTACGCCGTTCAGCTTGCCCTCTACACAGACATAATTGAGAAATTGGGATTTGCGGGAGAGCGAGCACCGTTTGTCTGGGACGTTCACGGGCAAGAAGTCGCGTATGACTTAGATGCTCCCCAAGGTCCAAGAAATACCAGAAGTTTGTGGGATGAATACCAGGCGGCAGTAGAAATGGTTCGTTGTTTGCTTGATCAAACAGACAGTACCCTCCCGGCATATGCTGGCAAGTGTAAACTCTGCCATTGGTATACGGCGTGTAGTAGAAAACTAGAGGAAGCCGATGACCTAACACTCATTCCGGAGTTAGGCAGAGCTAAAAGAAACACCATGATGAATCACATCGGCACTATCAGGGATTTGGTGAATGCCGATCTGGAAGCGCTCATCCTAGGGAAGAAAACCGCCTTCCCCGGAGTGGGGCCGGATACGCTCAGAAAATTCCAAAATCGGGCGAAACTTCAAAAACAACCAGGGGCACAGCCATACTTAAAAGAGAAGGTGGATCTGCCGGAATCTAATACGGAGCTTTTCTTTGATGTCGAGACCGATCCCATGAGAGATATTTGTTATTTACATGGGTTTACTGAAAGACGCAATGGAGACAATCGAACTGAAAGATATGTTGCTTTTCTTGCAGAGGAGCCATCGGACAAAGAAGAAGAAAAGGCTTTTGCTGAGGCGTGGGCGTATATTCAAAACAGTCAGCCCTGTGCGATCTATTATTATTCAGCCTACGAAAGAACCATATGGCGTAAGCTCCAGAAAAAGTACCCCCATGTTATGACCGTGGAAGAACTTGAGGGTTTATTCGATCCGGCTTACGCCGTTGATCTTTATCACCACGTTGTCCGACCAAAAACAGAATGGCCGACGCGTGATTTCTCGATAAAGACGCTTGCATCGTATCTTGGTTTTTCGTGGCGCGATTCTAATCCATCGGGGGCTGCCTCTATAGAGTGGTATCATCGATGGACGGAAAGCGGTGATCCTGAAATCAGACAGAGAATCCTCGACTACAACGAAGATGATTGTGTCGCGACGAGAGTGCTTTTGGATGGGATACGAAAATTATCGGTAAAAATAGGGTAGAAATAGAAGATCGGCCCACAGCCTAAGGATTAATCAGAAGATGGGCTGTATCTGTTATGAAAACAAGGGAATGGGGATATATTTTATTGCAGATCCCGATGGGTACTGGCTTGAAATAGTTCCCGACAAAAGGTAAGAGGGTTTTTATAAAAGGGTAGATGGCCCTATTGAGCTAGGGGCACTGCCCTATTTCTTTCTTGGCCATCCTACCTTTCCTATAAAAACAGGGAAGTGTCCCTAATTTTCCTTGAAGAAAATGCTTAATTTCAAGGAGAAATAAATGCTGTAGTTTTTTTAGCGATCCTGCTAAAAGGCAAAATACACTGGATTTTATTTTCAGAGGAGGTTGATGTCCGTGACAACAAAACCAGTTAAAGATGTACCAGCGTCCACAGATGTAATTATTCCCACTACACCGGTAATCTCTCCACCAAATCCACCCTTGAACGCAATCCATGATGCTGCTCAACAGGCAGGATACCTCCGCCAGATTCTCGAAGACAACAAACTGCGAATCGGTTGCTTTCTCGGTGCTGGTTGTCCGCTTGGTATATACGATGCAATGGGTGAAAAAAGTATCGTTTTGATACCTGCGGTTGTAGAACTGACTAAACGGGTCGCTGTAGGACTGGAGGCCTATGACACGGCTTCTGGAGGCACTTCAGCGTTCAAGAAAGCTTGGGATTCACTTTGCGCAGAGTGCAAGCAGCCTGATGGCGCGGACCCCACTGTTGAAGATGTATTAACCGAGTTACGTACACTTACCAATCGCCGCGGTAATACCGCAGTGCTGGGGCTGACGAAGAAGAACTTGAATGATCTAGATATCAATATCTGTACCTTGATCGTAAAGGAGATGACTAAGTCTCTTCCCGAGTATCGCACTTCGTATAACCGTTTTGCTTCGTGGATTGGCGGTCGCCAAGGTATTTACCCGGTTGAAATATTTACTCCAAATTACGACCTGCTTTTCGAGCAAGCATTTGAACAACACCCACTCCCACACTTCGATGGATTTGTTGGATCGAGAGAGCCTTGGTTTGATCTTGCCTCCATCGAACACGACTCCATCCCCGATCGATGGGCTAGACTTTGGAAACTTCACGGCTCCATTAATTGGGAGAAGATTGAAGAAATGGTGAATGGTACTTCTCTAACCCGCATTGTTCGAGTCGCACGTGAGGCAACAGCTGGCAAGGTGATGATCCATCCCTCCCATCTCAAGTATGACCAGAGCCGACGAATGCCTTACTTGGCTATGATGGATCAGCTTCGAACGTTTTTTCGTGATGACGCAGTAAAAAAATCAAGGACTGATAAGAAGGAAGAAGACGCACCAAGGTTGATGGTGTGCGGTTACTCGTTCCTTGATGACCATCTCAATGAGGTTCTTCTTGATGGACTGCGGGGCAACCGCAACGCTCACTGTTTCGCGCTTATGTATTCGAAACTGTCAGAACATCCACGAGCCGTTGAATACGCTGAGAAACAAGGGAACCTTACTGTGCTCGCTCGCGATGGCGCGGTCATCGGAACTCGATCTGGTCTATATCGTCTCGGAAGTAGTGGCGGTGACGAACATTTGCCATGGTTGCACGAGGAGAAAGTTGAGACACCCGCAGATCCAAGTAAATCGGAGCAACAAGTGCGTTCACGTCTCGGCGATTTCCACTACTTTGGCCTTTTTGTCGAACAACTGTGCGGTGGGGGTGGCCATAATGCACACTAAGTCGTCTACTTCTGATCCTTCGCGACTTGGAACGGTTGAGGACGTTAACGGATCGAGCATCAGCGTCAAACTCTCCGACAATGTACCCGGTGGACTGCTGTTCGTCAATGGCGAGGGCTATAGAGTCGGGCAGGTTGGTGGCTTCGTTCGTATCCCATCGGGGTATGTCGATCTCTTTGGCGTTATTTCAGAGGTAGGTGCAGGTGCCGCCCCCGGACCGCCAGAACTAGCACCTCAGTATGGGAATCGCTGGCTTCGGGTCGAACTCGTTGGTGAGGGGCGGAGAGGCGCGAAGTTTGAGAGGGGCATTTCGCAATACCCATCAATCGGAGACCCAGTCCATGTGGTGACCGAGACGGACTTGAAGACCGTATACTCTCCAGGCGATGAAGACAGCTACGTGGCCGTCGGAAGAGTTGCAAGCGCCGAGTCGATCCGTGCGTATCTTGATCTGAACCTCCTCGTCAGCCGACACTCCGCTGTAGTGGGGAGTACAGGCTCAGGTAAATCCACTGCTGTCGCCAGCCTATTGGCCGCAGTGTCAGACCAAGAAAGGTTTAAGTCGGCCCGCGTTGTACTACTCGATCTCCACGGCGAATATGTGAAGGCATTCGGTAATCTCGCAAGGGTTTTCAGGATTGATGCGGATACTAAGTCTGGAGAGAGGGAACTTCATGTTCCTTTCTGGGCACTGACAGCTGATGAGTTCATTGCGCTGTCTATGGGCAGCATATCCGGAACCCCTCTTGCATTGCTACAGGAATTGCTTCTGTCTAGCAAAAGGTCATCAAAGCCAGGAGGTGTAGGACACGACTTATCGGACCTTGCAGTTACGGTCGACACTCCTCTACCTTTCTCGGTTTTTAAACTTTGGATTGACATGTACTCCCTGCACTGCGCAAACCATTCTGTTAGCGAAAACCAAAACCAGAATGAGACGACGCGCGTGTATTTAGAGGAGGGAACACCACCGCAAAAAGCCTTGGGTAATGCTGACCTACTTGTCCGACCAAAATTTGCGCCGGTTAATCAAGAAGCGGGAACAAAAAAAGTCTATAAAGGACTCCACTCTAATCTACCTAGAACGCACCTAGACACCTTGGAGAGCAAGCTCCGTGACCCGCGTATGCGATTTCTATTTGATCCAGGCGATTGGGCTGTCACTTCGGACGGTACAACGAAGGCTGATCTCGACACATTGCTTTCCGCATGGATCGGGGCGGACACTCCAATCTCAGTATTCGATCTTTCAGGAATTCCCCCTGCGGTTGTAGATGACCTTGTAGGAGCTGTATTGCGCATTCTGTATGACGCTGTTTTCTGGGGGCGTTTGAAACCAGAGGGCGGGCGAGAAAGACCGCTGCTGATCGTTTTGGAGGAAGCTCATGCATATCTCGGCGCCGAGTCAAAGCGGCGAGCGGCAAATGCTGCCCGCCGCATCGCGAAAGAAGGTCGCAAGTGTGGCGTCGGTTTGATGTTGGTCAGTCAGCGCCCGTCGGAGATCGACAGCACTATACTTTCCCAGTGTGGCACCATCGCAGCCCTGCGCCTCACGAATGACAGGGACCGGGGCCAAGTTACTTCGTGTGCATCCGACAACCTCAAGGGCCTGTTCTCGATGCTTCCGATTCTACGAACCGGTGAAGCCTTAATCGTCGGCGAAGCCGTTAATATGCCCATTCGCGCCATTATTGAGCGTCCACCAGAGGGGCGACGCCCCGATAGCGAAGACCCATTGGTTGTTGTCCCGAAAGGGAAGGATGGAAAGCGTATTCGATCAGGAGGTTGGACAGAGGCAATCAAGAGTGAGAACTACAAACCCCTTGTTGAGGCTTGGAGAAAGCTTGATCCGCTAGCGGATCAAGGTACAAGCAAGGAAGAACTGAATTTAGAAATAAAAAGACAAAAGGAGGAAATCTAATGGAACGCACATCAGTCTCATCATCAAATATAGGCGCCATCGGCTACGAACCAGAAACTCAGACACTTGAAGTCGAGTTTCTCAACGGAAGCGTTTACCAGTACGCAGGCGTACCGGTCGATGAGTACGCAGCAATGATGAATGCCGATTCGAAGGGAAAATACTTGAACGCAAACATCAAAGGTTGCTACTCCTTCACCAAACTGTGATTCCCCAGCACTATAATAATTAGGGACACTTCCCTATTTCTTTCTAGTCCGCTGAAGTGACTTGACTTGTTATAAGTTACTTGCCTTTCTTGTTCTGAGGTGGCTGTTGTTGCTTTATTATTCTAGCCTCGGCTTTTTCCGCGTCCGCAATACTCGGTTTTTGCTGAATTCGAACTTTCGCCCCACCACGTACAGGATCAACCCCGCCGGGCAAATGTTCTTTGATGCGTTCTTCAACTCTCCCTCTTTTTGCAACACCTGTATAGAGATTATTGCCTTTGTCGTCTTCAATTTTATATACAACGGGTTTATCTTTGGCTAATTCTTCGATACCTTTTTCATTAAAACTTCCGCTTTTCTTTCCCATGATGGTCTCCTTATGACTTATAAAAAAGATTGATTAGGAACACTCCCCTCTTTACCTAGGAAATCTCTTCAATACCGAGCGGGTATTTGGATAATACCTCGCACCCGTCTTTGACGATCACAATGTCGTTTTCATAGCGGAATCCGATATTCTCTTCCGGCGCGGCATACTGCATGGCACAGA
>CAZNBR010000100.1:0-8222 GCA_964571315.1 uncultured Syntrophaceae bacterium | reverse complement strand
GCTTGCCGGATGCGCCGCGGTCGGCCCTGATTATGTTGCGCCCGACATCTCGTCCCCGGCAGCATGGCACAGCCAGTTAAAGAACGGCCTGGTCAGTGATGAAAAGGAAACCCGAGCGCTGGCCCGGTGGTGGACTACACTCAATGACCCGGTTCTGTCGGGTCTGATCGATCGTGCAGTGGCGGGTAACCTTGATATCAAGGAGGCCAAGGCGCGCGTCTACGAGGCAAGGGCCCGCCGTGGTCTGAGCAAGGCCGACATGTTCCCGACACTCGATGCCTCGGGATCCATAACAAAGAAGTACAGGAATGAACAGGAGAGCGAGCTTTACTCAACCGCTTTCGATGCGGGGTGGGAACTTGATTTTTTCGGCGGAGTAAGACGCTCTGTAGAGGCGGCCGAGGCGAACCTCCAGGCCAGCGAGGAAGATCTGCGTAATGTGCTGGTTTCTCTGACGGCCGAAGTGGCCCTGAATTATATTGAATTCCGAATGTATCAGGCGCAATTGGCTACGGCCGAGGAGAATCTTAAACTTCAGCAGGAGACATATGAACTGACGAGGTGGCGTTTCCAGGCCGGCCTCGATGACGAGCTGACGGTTCAACAGGCTCGTTACAATCTGGAAAGTACCCGCTCGGGGGTTCCTGCTCTGCGGAGTTCATTGGAGGAGTCGAAGAATAGAATTGCGGTGCTGCTGGGCAGGCAGCCCGGAACGCTTCACACGGAACTTGAAACGCAAGCCTCTATACCGGTCATACCCCCGGAGATCGCCGTGGGAATTCCCGCCGATATACTGCGCCGACGACCCGACGTGCGGAAAGCCGAACGGGAGCTGGCGGCGCAAACGGCGCGGATCGGGGCGGCCACGGCCGATCTTTACCCCAAGTTCAGACTGGCGGGTTCCATCGGCCTGGAGTCAGGAGCATCGTCCGATCTGTTCAAATCGGCCAGTAAATTCTGGAGTATCGGCCCCAGTATTTCCTGGAACATCTTCGATGCCGGCGCTATTCGCCGCAATATTGAGGTTCAGTCGGCACTTCAGGAACAGTACTTGAATGCATATGAGGCCGCCGTCCTGAATGCTCTGGAAGAGGTTGAAAATGCGCTCGTGGCCTATGCAGAGGAACAGAACCGGAGGAATTCACTGAATGAAGCGGCGCAGGCGGCCAAGCGCGCGGTGGAACTGTCGCGAATCAAGTATCAGGCCGGCGTGATCGATTTCGCAACTTTGCTCGACGCGCAGCGCTCCCTGTTGTCATATCAAAACCAGTTGGTTCAGAGCGACGGCACTGTGGCTTCCAACCTGATACGTATGTACAAGGTTCTTGGGGGCGGTTGGGAAACGTCAGCGGTTGAAAAAGAGGATGAATTGAGAAACCAAGGAAATGAAGATGAAAGAAAAAAATGAAGCCGGTTTAGATATTACGAAGACCTTAGGGATTGACCAATCTTCAAAGAAGGGGAGGCATCTGAGAAGGTGGCTTGGCTGGAGTATTCCCATTTTGATTATCGGAATCGTCCTGGCTTTCTTGATCATCCATAACAAAGCTCAGCCCATCCAATTTAAGACACAAGCCGCTGAACGAGGTGATCTGACGATCATTGTAAACGCCACCGGCAACCTGAAACCTACCAATCAGGTGGATGTAAGCAGCGAGCTGTCGGGAATTATTAAGAGCGTCAATGTGGATTACAACGACCACGTAAAGGTCGGACAGATCCTGGCGCGGCTTGATGCGACGAAACTCGAAGCGGAGGTCAGGAAGTCAAAGGCTTCTCTCGAATCCGCCAGGGCTAAGGTCTTGCAGGCCCAGGCGACATCGAAGGAAAAACAGGCTGACCTTGATCGGATGCGGAAGGTTTACTCGTTAAGTGGAGGTAAGGTGCCGGCGCAACAGGATATGGATTCGGCAGAGGCGGCGTTTGAACGCGCCCGGGCTGATGAATCGAGCGCCGGCGCGCAGGTGTCGCAGGCCCAGGCCACTCTTGAATCGGATGAAACAAATCTGACCAAGGCCTCTATCTGTTCACCGATAAACGGGATCGTACTCGTCAGGGATGTGGAACCGGGTCAGACGGTGGCCTCGTCTCTCTCGGCACCGGTCCTTTTCACGCTGGCTGAAGATCTGGCCAAGATGGAACTCCATGTGGACATAGATGAGGCTGACGTTGGGAAGGTTAAGGAAGCACAAGATGCCACCTTTACCGTCGACGCATATCCCAACCGGACATTTCCGGCGCATATTGCCCAGGTCAGGTACGGTTCGGAGACAACCGGAGGTGTGGTTACCTATAAGGCAGTCCTCACCGTGGACAACTCTGACCTGTTTCTGAGGCCCGGCATGACGGCGACGGCCAATATCACGGTCAGGAAGATCAGCAATGCGATTCTCGTGCCGAATGCGGCCTTTAGATTTTCCCCACTTGCCGAAAATACGGGTGAGACGGCGAAGCAGTCCGGCAACGGCAGTATCGTGAGCAAGATTCTTCCCCGTCCTACACGGCATCGGAATAATTCCTCAAACCAGGATTCCGGAACCATAAGCGATTCTCAACAGCGTGTATGGACGGTGCATAACGGCAAGGCTGTTTCTATCCATGTTACCACCGGGGCGACAGACGGCATAAAAACCGAAATAACCCGCGGCGACGTACAACCGGGAACTGTCCTTATCGTCGCCACAATGAGTGCAAAAAAATGAAGGGACAAAAATCATCTCCCGTCAGGGACAACTCCCTCGTTGAACTAAAGGGTATCACGAAGGTATACGGCATGGGGGCTGCGGCTGTCCATGCCCTAGGAGGAGTCGATCTGCGCATCGACCAGGGGGAATTCGTGGCTGTGATGGGGCCGAGTGGCTCGGGCAAATCCACCTGTATGAATATACTCGGTTGCCTCGACGTTCCGACAGCAGGTACGTATCAGTTCAAGGGTGTCGATGTGGGCTCACTGTCCCGGGATCAGCGGGCATTGCTTCGCCGTAATTACCTCGGATTCGTGTTCCAGGGATTCAACCTCCTGAATCGTACATCGGCTCTTGAAAATGTTGAGCTGCCGCTCGTATACCGGGGGATTCCTGCCCGTGAACGTAGGCAAAGAGCTCACGGAGCCCTTGATGCTGTGGGCCTGACGGGATGGGAGACACATACCCCCGGAGAACTTTCCGGCGGTCAACAGCAGCGGGTGGCCATTGCCCGTGCCATGGTTATCGCGCCGGAAGTCCTCATGGCGGACGAACCTACGGGCAATCTCGATTCGACCCGAAGCCGCGAGATCATGGAATTGCTCTGCGCATTCAACAAGGAACAGGGTATTACCATCGTCATGGTAACCCATGAGGCTGAGATGGCGCTTTATGCGAAACGAATCGTTCGGTTTTTTGACGGCGTCATCGACGCAGAGGAACACAACGGAGACAGTCAGTTATGATATGGGAGACCATTATCCTTGCCCTGAGGGAAATCCGTCGCAATGTAATGCGTTCATCGCTGACGGTCCTCGGCATAGTTATCGGCGTTGCGGCGGTTATCACTATGGTCACCCTTGGCGGGGGCGCCACAGTACAGGTACAGACCGAAATTTCCAATCTCGGCACAAATATGCTCCAGATGCGGCCGGGCCAGCATATGCGGGGAGCCGGCGGTACCCGTTCGAAGGCAGATATGTTCAAAGTAGAGGATGCAGAGGCCATCATCCGTGAAATCTCGGGACTTGAGGCAGTGGCGCCGTCGGTGTCCTCGGGTATGCAGGCTATCGCCGGTAATAAGAACTGGGCAACCTCCGTTACGGGAAGCACAAATGCCTTTCTGGAGGTGCGGGACTGGGCGTTTGAGTCGGGACGTGCATTTACGGACGCTGAAACGCTTTCGGGCAAGGCCGTCTGCATTCTCGGTACGACCGTTCGGAACAAACTTTTCGGAAACACGGACCCCCTCGGTGCTACCATTCGCCTGCAAAAACTGGCCTGCCAGGTTGTGGGGGTTCTCGAATCAAAGGGGCAGTCGAGTTTCGGCACTGATCAAGACGATTTTGTACTCATTCCGCTTCGCACCCTTCAACGTCGCATTGCGGGTAATAATGACGTGAGCGCCATCTATATATCCGCCCAGGACGGCATATCAACAACGGAAGTAAAAGAAAGCATCGAGCGGATGATGCGTGAACGACGCCGTATTACAGCTGGGAAAGATGATGATTTTGAGGTCAGGGATATGCAGGAGCTTGTCAGCACCCTCACCGGTACCACCCGCATACTGACAGCGCTGCTGGGGGCGGTGGCGGCCGTGAGTCTTCTGGTGGGCGGTATCGGTATAATGAACATCATGCTCGTCTCGGTTACCGAGCGAACGCGGGAGATCGGAATCCGTCTGGCCATCGGCGCGCTGGAGCGGGAAGTATTGATGCAGTTTCTTATCGAGGCGGTGGTTCTTTCTTCATTCGGCGGGCTGTTCGGCATCATTGGAGGAATCCTGGCATCGTCATTCGGCGCGTACATCCTCGGCCTGCCTTTCATCCTGAACGTGGAAATCATCGTCATCGCGTTCGTATTTTCGGCCGCAGTGGGGGTTGTCTTCGGCTTCTTCCCGGCACGACGGGCGGCATCTTTAGACCCCATAGAGGCCCTCCGCCACGAGTAAATGTTTGTTGCATGGAATAAAGTCACACGGCCAAGTTGAAGGGGGATGTAACCTGTTGCTGTTAGTGCTTCTTAATATGATTTCTCGCTTTCAGGATAACGTTAACCGCCTTCAGGATAGATAAGCTCAGCACCACACCCCATCACGGGCACTTATTCGCTAAAGATAGCCGTTATACGCGGCTATCTTCTTGTCCCCCAGACAAAGGCCGAATCTGATTTCCCCTATCAGTCACAGGGAGGCGGCTGGAGGGGCGGATGAAACATCCGGTGTCTGCTCCGCTGCTGGAATCGTCTCTGGAACTCCTCGAATTTCTCTCTTTGCTCATCGCTGAGGAGTTCACGGATCATCGCAAAGTCGTGCCCTATTCTACTAATAAACCATTTTAGAATAAACAACTGACATTAATAACCGGGCACGAAAATTAACACCCTTTTTCCAGACCCCCAACAATCACCCTGCCCTCTCCCCGTCGCCTGATTCCTTTTTAAGCACGAGTAAAGACCTTATGATCCGAGGTAAACGAAGTGAGCCGGAGGGGCTCGTGCCGGGCATGAGAGACGTCAGGGCCTTTGCTCAACACCACCGGGGAAGGTTTTTTGCATTTCCAAAAAAAGGTTGACTTGTCTACAGGCAGGTATATAGAATGTATATAGTCCTTCCAGCATAAAAATGGGATAAACAGGGATCTTCCATGTCGATAAAATACGCAATCCTTGGGCTCCTCAATTATTCGGATATGCACGGGTATCAGATCAAGAAGCATATCGAAAGAAATTTCGGCCATATGTGGTCGATCAATTTCGGGCAGGTGTATCCCAGTCTAAAAAATCTGGGAAAAGAGGGTCTTATCAATATGGTCGAAGTGGCTCCGTCGAAAAATGGTGGTCCCCATAAAAAGCTGTATTCGATAACGGAAAAGGGAGTGGATGCATTTTGACGGTGGCTTGGTGGATTCCCCCAGAAGCCTGTTCTCATCAGGGATCTATTCCTGCTCAAATTCGCATTCTTCGGATTCGGGGATGATGAGCGGGCCATGGAGATTATAGACCGGCAGATAAAAATTTATGAGGCTCAATTGAGACAGCGGCAGGTAAACCGAAGCCGATGGGAGCACCAGAGTCTGTATGTCCGTCTCATGATTGATCTCGGCATAACCCAGATAGAGATGTATCTGGAATGGCTCCGCCATGCCCGTAATGAAATTGAAAAACAACTCACAAGGGGTAGTTCCGTAAAAAAAACAGCATTTTTATGATTACCAGCTTCAATGGGGGGGAATCATGGAGTTTAGCGGCCTTACTCTTGTCACTGGCGCAGCAGGGTTCATGGGGAGTCACCTTGTTGAATTCCTTGTCCAAAAGGGGGCCCGCGTAAGGGCTTCCGCCCGTCCCCGGAAGGACACGTCATTCTTTGACCGCCTGGAAGTCGAATATGTGGCCGCCGACCTTACGAAGCCGGAAACGCTGCCCCGGCTCTTTGAAGGGGGTGTCGACCGGGTATTCCACCTGGGAGCGATCTGCAATTTTTCCACACCTTACGAATCCCTCTCTCCCACCAATGTTGACGGCGTTAAACGGATCACTGACCTCGCGCTGAAAAACGGCGTTAAACGCTATGTCCACGTCGGTTCCACCAGCGTGTACGGGTATTACCGGGGGATGCCGTTTCAGGAAGACAGTCCCCGTGATCCGAAGGATTCCTATGGGAGAAGCAAACGTGACGGCGACGCCGCCGGAATCGAAATACTGTTCGACGAGATGAAGAACAGGCTTTACGAGCTGATGGAATTCGACCCCGTCCGGGGTGTTTCTTCGCGTAAAAAGCTTGAAGCGCTTGGCTTGGCGGAAGAGGCTGAACGTATTTGGCCGCAGACATAAGAAAGCTAAATAACAAGATGAAAAAAACTTGATAGTTTTGTAAAAAGTCTCAATAATTTGTCATTTCGAGTAAAACGAGAAATCTTTAATCTGCAACACGTTAAAAATATAAGATTTCTCCATTCGGTCGAAATGACACATTCACTGAATCTGACTTTTTACGAGAGCATCAAGATTGATACGTACTATTACAATCAAAACAGGGGGGGACACATGAATTCCAATCAGAAGATGTTCTACGGATGGTGGATCGTTGTCGGCTGCTTTTTCCTCAATTTTGCCGGTATCGGCATTATCCTGAATTGCATGGGGGTGTTCATCAAACCCGTCTCCGAATCTCTCGGATTCACCCGGGGCGGGTTTACGCTCTATTTCACCATCGCGGCACTCTCCATGATGGTGATGGCCCCGGTCATGGGCAAGCTCCTGGAGCGCTACAATATCCGCCTCATCATGACCGTCTCTACCACGATGATGGCCTTGAGCTTCACCCTCTTTTCACAGTGCCGGACACTCACGCAGTTTTATATCGTTGCTCTCTTCCTCGGGATCGGGAGCGCGGGCTCGCACATCATCCCCGTATCCATGATGATCACCAACTGGTTCATCGAAAAGCGGGGGCTGGCCATGGGGCTCGTCTTCGCCGCCACGGGTGTCGGCGGGATGATCTTCAACCCTCTGACAAACTGGATCATCATCAATTACAGCTGGCAGACCACCTACCTGATTTGCGGTATTGTCATCGGCATTCTCACTATCCCGACCGCGCTCTTCATCGTGAGCGCCAGGCCGGCCGACAAGGGCCTCCTCCCGTACGGCGGCGAAGAGGCGGTTGCCCGGCAGTCTGTGGACGAGCAGGGAGGAGTGACGGCGACCCAAGCCTTCCGCGGCGGTGCCTTCTGGCTGCTTGCCGCCCTTATCCTCCTGATCGCCATCGCCAACATGGGGGTCCTTCACCACATCGTCCCGTACCTCACCGATATCGGATTCTCCTCCACAACGGCGGCGACGCTCATGTCACTGCACATGGCCATGCTTATTTTCGGCAAGGTCCTGGTGGGCGGTCTCGCCGACCGGCTGGGGCTTCTGAAGAGCTATCTCCTGTGCATGGTCGGTCTCATGGTCTCGATCGCCCTTCTGTACGGCTCACAGCTTATGTGGGTGGCGATCGTTTTTAACGTCACCTTCGGTTTCTCCATCGCCGTCCGGACCGTCCTGCCGCCGCTGATGACGGCCCGCGTCCTGGGGCAGAAGCACTTCGCCGTCATCTACGGGTTCCTGAACATCTTTACGACACTCGGGACCGCCGTGGGTGTGCCGCTCTCCGGGTTCATCTATGACTGGACGAAGAGTTATTACATGGCGTTCGCGCTGTACATCGTCCTGTGTGTGATCGCGGCTGTCGCGGGTATTGCGGTGATGGCACGGGTAAAAAAGGTGAACGGGGCCGTGGCGCAAGCATAGCCATGACCACGGTTATGTAAAGAACAGGGGGCTAGCGTTAGCTGGCCCCCTACATTGACTTGTTGGAAGTTTTCATACAGTATTTTCAACATCCTCCTCGGAGAGGAATAAGTAGACCAAAGAGGTCGAATCATCACTTTCATAGGTAGTTTTTGTTATACATGCAAAGGGTTTATTTTTTGCATCTCAACTTTCGCAGGAGCGAAAAGCTTGTAATATATTGTAATTATTAACAGTATA
>CAZNBR010000099.1:0-8290 GCA_964571315.1 uncultured Syntrophaceae bacterium | reverse complement strand
CCATGTATATCACAAAACAAACTTGTTTTATATGTTTATTTGCCGAGGTAATAAAAAAGAAGCGGTGGCCCCATCTGAGGAAAAAGGACTCGCCGAACCGGGAACCGATGAAATACCCCACCGTGTCGCCTAGAACAGCTCCCATAATCGCGATGCCGATCACGGCGGTCAGGTCCAGATTCCCCCTGGCGGCCAGAAGTCCCGCTATAACGACGATGCTCTCACTGGGAACAAGAAGGCCCACGAACGCCGAGGTTTCGAGGAAGGTCACGAGGAAGAGGGCGTAATACCCTCCGGGGTGCAGGTGAGAAACAAAAAAATTGGTTAGCGTTGTCTCCATGTGCGGATATCCTGAAAGGTTGTGGTAACGCTGCTGCCTTCCGGCATGCCCGTCCGCGGCTTGTCATGCAATGAAGAATTAAAAAGCTGCAGGAGGGTGCACACTCTTAGCACTGGGTCGCCCCGTGGACACCGTGTTTAACCTTCCTGGTGTTTTACCGCTTTTTCCACCTCATAGTAAACGCTTATCATCCAGTCTGCGTAAGCGGCATCGAGGGCCTTGAGGGATTGGGTCAACTCCTGTCTGAAGGTGGTTTCTATGGGGGCGCCGCGGCCGGGCCAGATCCTGAACTTGACCCGTAAAAACTCCTTCCCCGTACTCGTGTGCATTGCCCCGTTGATGGAAGGCGGGGAGAGCAGGATGCCGGGGAATTGTTCCGAAAGGGACGTGACGGCCCCGTGGACCGTCTGTTCCATGGCCTTTCGCGTCTGCGGATCGCCCGATAGCTGCACATCGGCGATGCACCGGATGTACCCGCGCGGATAATTCACCACACTGGTAATGCTCCGGTTGGGGATGTACACCTCGGCCCCCAGTGCATTTTCGAGCTTGGTAAACCGCATCCCTATGGAACGGATAATACCCGTTTGTCCGCCGATCTCCACCATATTCCCCACATCAAAAAGATCGGAGAAAACGAGCGTCATCCCGGTGACCACATCCTGGACCAGCCCCTGGGAACCAAAGGCCACCGCGAGTCCGATGACCGAGGCACTTGCGAGATAGGTCGTCAGTGATACTCCGAGTTCGTGCAGCATGAAACCAAACGCCCCGAAATAGAGGGCAAAAACGGCGATACTGGAGAACAGGCTTGCCACGGACCTCATCTTCGGGTGTCTGGTGGGGGCGCCGGCAGACGAGAACAGGTGCCCCAGCCGCTTCACCAGAAGCACCGCCACATGCGCACCGACTGCAAGAACGACAATCAGCGCAATGCGGCCGAAGGAGCCTTCCTGTAAAATGTCCTTGAAAAAATTAAGGGGGTGCATTCTGTTCCTTTCACTCTAAAAGGTTTTTCTCTTTTCAAGTCGTACCCTGGTGCCGAGGGCATTGAGTGTACCCGTGGACTTCCTCAGATGTCAACTCAAGAATCAGAAAATGGTTTCTTGCTTCACGCTTTTCTATATCAGGCTGTCTGCCGGCGGCGGGGCTTTCTAAGGTGTACCGGTTCGGCCTGTTTTTTAATCATCTTCAGATTCAGCATCTCGACGCAGATCGAGAACATCACGGCAAAGTAGGTGTATCCCTTGGGGATGTGAAAGCCCATTCCCTCTGCCACGAGGGTTACGCCTATCAGGATGAGAAAGCTCAGGGCGAGCATCTTGATGGTCGGGTGGGTGTCGACAAAATCGCCTATCGGCCCCGCGGCGAACATCATCACCCCGACGGCGATGACAATCGCGAGGATCATGATGTGGACATGCTGGGCTAGGCCCACGGTGGTGATGACCGAATCGAGGGAAAAGATGACGTCGAGCACCATGATCTCCATAAGAACACCGAAGAAACTCTTCGCCGCTTGGCCTCCGGCTTTCTGCACCTCTTCACTTTCAAGGCTGTCATGAATCGCAAGCGTACTCTTGACAAACAGGAATATTCCGCCCCCTATCAGGATGAAATCGCGTCCCGAAAACTCGTGTCCCAAAAGGGTGATCAGCGGCGTGGTCAGGGTCATAATCCACACGAGGGAGAGGAGAAGCGCGATCCGGCTTATCATCGCCAGGGCAAGACCGATTATCCGCGCCTTCTGCCTCCGCTGTTCAGGCAGGCGACTCACCATGACGGAAATAAAGATGATGTTGTCGATACCCAGCACGATCTCCAACGCCGTCAGGGTTGCGAGCGCAACCCACGCCTGAGGGTCAAATACCCACTCCATGGTATGCTCCTGTGGTGAAATCTATTTCAGTATTCCCTTTTTTCTGAGGGCATGCACAACAAGAAAGGTGTCCCATTCGCGCTGCGCACGGCCCCAGGTTCCGTCGGTATGCTGAGTCTCGGCAAGGTACTCGAAGGCCCGGCGCACCTGCTGTGCGGCCGCTTCCGAATCGAGGTGGGCCAGGGCGTTGACCGTCTGGTGCAAAGGGACGGCTTTCCCCCACCGTCCCGACTCCTCCTGGACCCGGGACAACCTCATGACAAGCTTCTCCGTGGCGGCGTGGCGGGAATAGACGGGGTGGACGACAAGGGCCCTCAGGATATTGTTCGCCGATGACCAGCCCGGGGGACGGCGCTCTTTCGCGAGAACGCAGAGGGAGAGCCATTCATACATGCCGAGGATATCGGTGTCATGCGCCCGTCCAAAGGCGTTGGACAGAAAGAGGGTCGCTCCCATCACAAAGAGATCGAAGCCCCCCGGGGTAAAGGGAACCGAATGGAGTCTTCCGCCGCCAAGCTCCTCGCCCGGGATGGATTGTCCTTTCGTCACATATGACGCCTTCTCAACGAGCCAGTCCAGGGCGGCGGCGATGGGTTGATTGGGTTCCCGGATCGTCAGATGGAGGCCAAAGAGCCGTCGTACCGTTTCGACGCTGGAGCCCTGCCAGGAGCCGTCCGGGGACTGCCCCGCGAGAAGCGTCTCCGCGGCCCTCTGAAAGTCTGCCCTCCACTGGGGTGTCTGTTCCTGATTCAGCCATTTTTTCCGGACGTAGATTCCGACAGGCGAGGGGTTGGATGCAAATAGTGCGTAGGGATTGTACCTGATTTTCATCACGTCCACACCTCCTTTCCTACCTGATCATCTGTGCTATGGCTTACACTCCTTTAATACGGTAATGACGTCTTTTCTATGTATTCTTACTGATCTTCGAGATGGGGGCATCTGTCCATTCGCCGGCAGTCCCCCCTCAGCCCCGGTATGCGGCCTCACCCGCGGCCCGCACGATTTCCCCGAAGTAGATACGGTGATAATCCTTCTGCGGGTAGTTCTCTTCTATAGCGCCGCTCAGGAAGTTTTCCGGATTCATATCCTGCCAGTAGGTCTTCCGGCACTCCAGAATCAGTTCCGCCTCCCTGTAGGCGGGGGCATCCACCACCTTCGATTTCACAACGTTCAACCCCGACTCGGCGACCTTGTCGGAGTCCCTCCCCGACTTCGTGCCCAGAACCATCAGCACCTCTTTGCAGCTTCTGGGAAAGGCGCAGAGGGTAAAGGTGAGGTATTTTTCCATGTACTGAAGGGTGTGGCGGCCGGGCCTGACCACCACCTGGACGAAGGGCCTGCCCCACATGCCGCCTATGGAGCCCCAGCCTACCGTCATGGCGTTGAAATCCTCAAAGGTCCCGGATGTCAGCACGAGCCACTGTTTCAACCATATGCCCGCGCTCTTCACCTGCAATGTGCCCGCATCGATCTCTTCCATGTATCCGCCCTCTCTTTATCTTTGATAACAGCTGCGCTCCGGATGCTGTTTGTGTTTATACCTGTGACATGATACAAAAATATCGATACCGAATCAAGGATTGTGTCTATCGAACATTGTTGATAGTATTGCGCCATTCTGCAAGTGGAAAGTATTCAACCTTACAGGGAAAAGGAGACAGCATGAAAGATCATTTTTACGCCAAAGACGGTCTCGCGAGCATCGGGAAACTCATGGAACTGAAACCCGAAGCCGTCGCATCGTTTATCACGTTTGACCAGAAGGTTTTCGAAAAAGGGGCGCTGGACACAAAGGCCAAAGAGCTGATCGCCATCGGCGCGGCCCACGTTACCAGATGCCCTTACTGTATCGAGGGCCACGTCAACCGCGCAAGGAAGGCGGGGGCATCAGACGAGGAGATCGCAGAGGCCGTCCTTGTCGGGATAGCAATGAATGCCGGCGCCGCGTTTGCTCATTCGTGCTTCGCAATGGATTGCCTTAAAAAATAGACCGGGACGTTAGCAGAGGACCCTTCGATCTTTTCCGGGCGTTATGATTGAGCCGCCTTCCGGGCCTGCCGCTCCCGTTCGTCGAGGATAATTTGTGTGGCCATCCGCGCCGTCTCACCCACCAGCGTTGAGCATTTCTCGGGCAGACCGGCCTTGAAAGCGGCCTTCATCTCCTCGGGGTCGTAGAGGTTGTAAAACCGCCCGAACGTCTTTTCCTGTATATTAGCACACCGGCAGGTGCCGTGTTTTTCAACAAACCGGTCGTGCAGCTTTTTCGACAGAATACAGGCATGGAGCTGCTTCATCATGTCGCCGAACTCTTCCGTTGACCTGCCGAAAAAATAGCTGATCGCCATC
Organism: uncultured Syntrophaceae bacterium; assembly: GCA_964571315.1. Classification (GTDB taxonomy): domain Bacteria; phylum Desulfobacterota; class Syntrophia; order Syntrophales; family UBA2210; genus UBA6078. The sequence goes on along the minus strand of CAZNBR010000099.1, from coordinate 3,722 downwards.
GCCCCCCCCGAAAGCGCCCCGCAATGCCCGTCGCCGGTGAGCCCGACACCGTCGGCAAGCCCCGTGGCGGCTCGAAAAACCCCCTCGTCCTCCACGCCAAGTGCCTCGAAGATACCGGCTACCGTACACTGTGCGCACCCGCCGCTTCTCAGTTCATGCTGTTTGGCCTTGTGAAATGCCGCGTCCAGGATCTTGTCATTCGCCTCACTCATAGGAATAGCCCCTCCTTTAGAATTTTTTCACTGCTTCTCCACCTTAGGAAATACGGGGTGAAAGGGCAACCGAATAAACGGGGATGACCCGCCTCTTATATGAGATGCCGTATCCCGGTCACCCCGAAATAGATCCCGAAGAAGATGAGCAGGACGGCGCAGGCGCCGATAATACCCCGGTAAATCCGGTCGCTGATATACCGCCTCCCCCGCGAAACGAACAGTGAGACGGCGCTGTACCAGACCAGATCGGAGAGGATATGCCCGGTAAAAAAGACCGCCACACCGATGAATCCAAATTGCATCGAAATAATGACATACCCCAGGCCAATGGTCGCCCACCAGATGATCCAGTAGGGGTTTGCCAGGCTCGTCAGGACGCCCGCCGTTACCGGACCGCCCCAGGCGCTTTTCCCGCCTGAAAGATCGAGCCTGAGGTGCCGTATTCCCCTGAGCATGTCGAAGGACATCCAGAGCAAAACCGCGCCCCCCGCTATCCCGACAACCCCCAGCAATCCGGGTTTTCTGATCAGATCCGCGAAGCCCAGGATAAGGAGCACAAGCAATGTTATCTCAAGAATAGCGTGGCCCAGGACGATCAGGGGGCCGGCCCAGAAGCCCCTCCGGGTGGTTTCACTGATGGCTAAGGTCAGCACCGGCCCGGGCATCAGCGCCCCCGACAGGCCAATGATAAAAGAGGATATGAATATAGCCGCCAGTTTTTCCACTCTTCATCTTCCCTCTCATATAAACCGTTCACCCGTGGGGACGAGCGGCTGCGTGAGCCCCACTGTGGGACATTTTTGTGTCGACTTACCGGACTGAATTATGTAGTATCACTGTCCCGTGGAGGATGCCAGACAAAATGAACGAACCGCCCGCGCACATCCGCATTTTTGGAGCTGTTGTCATGTTCGCCCTCCTCCTGGGGGCATACGGGCCGGCAGGGCCGGGCCTCCTGCAGGCCGCTGAATCGGAAGCTGGCAGCGTGAGGCTGCTCGAAGACGGGGATTATTTCCCGGTATTCATGAAGGCGGTCGACGGGGCGAAGAGTGAGATTGTGATGTCGTTCTTTCTGTTCAAGACGAACGGGGACCGCACAAGTTATACGGACAGGCTCCTTGCCGGGCTCGTTCGCGCAGCCATACGGGGAGTGCGGGTAAGGATTGTCCTTGAGAGAGGGAACGACGAGGGGGATTCTCAGGTTGATGCGAGCAACAGGGAAACGGCGGCGAGACTGAGACAAGAGGGAATCGACGTGAGTTTTGACTCTCCACGCGTTACCACTCACACGAAGGTGGCCGTGATAGACGGACGGTATATACTCCTGGGAAGCCACAACCTGACAAACTCCGCGCTCAAGTATAATCACGAACTGTCCGTTTTTATCGATTCCCCCTCACTGGCCGGGGAAACCCTGAGATATATCGACTCTCTGAATAAATGAGAACCGTATGAAAAGATCACAAAAGATAGGGTGCGTTCTTTTCGCGGCCTTTGTGCTGCTTGTCGCCGGATGCGCGAGGATTCCCACGGTGAGGGAAGTCCCCCGGCCCATTACCGAAGGGATGCCGGAGGAGGCAGTCCGCGCATTCGACAGCGCCGAGACGGAGTTCAACCAGGGACGGCTTGACAGGGCGATGACGCTTTACGGAGACATGCTCAAGCGGTTTCCGTCAGGGAAGGCGGCATTCCTCGCTCACCTGAGAAGGGGAGAGATATTGACCGCCCGCGAGCAGTACGCCCGGGCGATCAGAGAATTGGAGCTTCTCCCCGACGGATTTGAGGAAGACCCCCTCTATGCCGAGGCCCGTTACAATCTGGCATTTTCCCATTTCGGGCTGGGCGCGTACAAAATTTCGGAAGGGATCTGCGAAGGGCTCCTCAGGAAAAGGGTTCCTCCTCACCTCAAGCCGCAGATAGAGTCGCTGATGGGTGACACGCTCGCGCAGACCGACAGAAGCAGGGAGGCGCTCGGCTGGTACCTGAAATCTCTCAAGAGCGGGCCCGAGGCACAACTTGAAGTATCCGTAAAAAAGAAGGCAGAGGAGATTATCACCACGGTCCTGTCCCTTGAGCAGCTCGAGGAGATAGAGAAGGATTACCGGTGGGGATATCCCTCAGGGTATCTTCTCTATGCCCTCGCCAGCGCATCCTACCGTGCGAGGGATTTTAGCAAGGCACAGGGATACCTGGACCGGTTTCTCCTGGACAGAGGACATCCCCTGATCGAAGAGGGGGAGGCCCTGCTCAGGAGGATAGCCGCTGCCAAACGGGTAAACCGCAATGCGATCGGGTGCGTTCTTCCCCTCACCGGAAGATATGCCTCCTATGGCAACCGGGTTCTTGATGCCGTCATTCTCGCCTCCGGGATATTCAATCCAGGGCAGGACAGCCCCATAGAACTCTTCATAGAAGACTCGAAGGGTGATCCCGCCACGGCCCGGGAAGCGGTCAGAAGGCTGGCCAACGAGCATCACGTTATCGGCATCGTAGGTCCCCTCGGGAGCGCGGCTTCCCTGGAGGCGGCCGGAGAGGCTCAGAAACTGGGCGTCCCCATCATTACCCTGACCCAGAGAACAGGTATCACTGAGATAGGCGATTATGTCTTTCGAGATTTCCTTACCGGCGATACGCAGGCCCACGCACTCGTCTCCTATTCCATCCAGAACCTCGGCGTAAAGAATTTTGCCATCCTGCACCCCGGCGACCACTACGGAACGGAGATGATGCACCTTTTCTGGGATGAGGTGCTCCGGCAGGGCGGGCAGATCCGGGGAGTGGAATCATACACCTCCGATCAGACCGACTTCGGCAGGGAGATCAAGTCGCTGACCGGACTGAATGTTCCTGAAGAGGGGAAGGGATCAGAGGAGAACCCGAAACCGGTCGTGGATTTTGAAGCGCTTTTTATCCCTGATTCCTATTCCGTGGTCAGTATGATAGCCCCGCAGCTGGCCTTCTACGACGTCATCGGCGTGCAGCTCCTGGGAACAAATATCTGGAATTCCCCGGAACTTCTGAAAAAGGACAGCGAATACTTCGAAGGGGCGGTCTTTACCGACTGCTTTTTTCTGAACAGCACCCGCCCGAAGGTCAGGGATTTTATCGATCGTTTCTACGTCGCGTGCGGAAGGGAACCGGGGAACGTGGAGGCTCTCGCGTATGACGCGACGGCGATAATGGTACAGCTGATGACGGAAGGCGGTATAGAGATCAGAGCGGATCTGAGGGACGGCATCTCCCGGATCGAGAACTATCCCGGCATAACGGGAACGACTTCATTTTCCGGGGCACGGGAGGCCCTGAAGCCGCTCCACATCCTCATGGTGATGGATAACGAAATTATTCAGGTACATTAGTAAGTTGCAATTATTCTCTGCGTTTTTCCGACAGAAAACAATTTCGTTACCGCATTAGTAAGATAGAAGTTGCTTTCTTGCAGAAAGCAACTTCGTTATCGCACTTATCCCCTTTAGTGGGACGTATCCCGTTTATCGGGGTTAGGGT
>CAZNBR010000098.1:2602-8300 GCA_964571315.1 uncultured Syntrophaceae bacterium | reverse complement strand
CCTGGATGCCGGATCAAGTCCGGCATGACATTTGACATGTTTAATTGCCGGAGTATAACGAAATTATTCTCTGCCGGAAACCGCAGAAAATAATTTCTAACTTACTAAAAAGAATAGAGGGCTGAAAGGATACTGTTATGAAAAGAGTCTCGTTACTTTTGATTGTACTGGTTGGCGCCTTCATGCTGGCGGGCTGTCCGGCCGCCTTTGTAGGCGGCGCCGCGGTCGGCGGGGGGTCGGGGGCGTACTTCTACATAAACGGGGAATTAAAGACCGACTATCTCTACCCGTTTGACAAGGCATGGCACGCCTGTGAAAAGACCGTGGCCTACATGAATGCGACTGATGTGTTCCCTGAGAAAGAGATAAGCAAGGGGACCATACAGGCCATCATCGATGGCGAGAGAGTCCGTTTCGTTGTCGAATACAAGACAAAGGATCTGACCACGGTATCCATACGGGTCGGCATCATCGGAAATAAATCCGCGTCACAACGCCTCCACGATAAGGTGGCAACGTACCTGTCTGAGTAAAAGTATCCAAGAGGCTCCGGTCAGAGGCAAGCAGAGACTTCCCCTGACCGGAGCCCTGTGACCCTGACCTTTATTCAAAAAACAGAATTCATATCATGTTAAAAAAATTGTTTTTCGGAATTGCCATCGGTTTTTTCTTTGTATATCTCTCCTTCACGGGTGTCGATCCGGGGGGCATTGCCGACGGCCTGAGGAGGGCGAAGGCCTCTTTTATACCCCCTGTACTGGGTCTTCTGGTCATCATACAGCTACTCAGGTCGTACCGGTGGGGAATCATCTTAAAACCCATCATGGCCATTGATCAGCTTTCACTCTTTTCCGTAACCAGCGTCGGGTTTCTGGCCGTGGTAGCCATCCCCGCACGGATCGGCGAACTCGCACGACCCTATCTCATCAGCACAAAGACCGGCATCAGCATGTCTTCAGCGGTAGGAACCATCCTGGTGGAGCGCGTCTTTGACGGCCTGAGCGTCCTTACGCTGTTCTTCATCGTCGTTCTGTTCACGCCACTCCCGCCCTGGCTGATCAGGGGCAGTCTCCTGTTTCTTTTCATAACGCTCGTCTTCCTCGGCCTCATGATCTTTCTCATCTTCAGGAGGGAGGCCTCGCTCAATTTCCTTGCACCCCTCTTAAGAAGATTCCCCGAGAGATGGCGCCTCAGATTGGCGGATCTGATCGATAGCCTTATCGACGGGTTCAAGATCATCCCACACCGAAGATCCATGTGTTATCTGGCTCTTCTTTCCATCGTGATATGGGTGATCAATGCGGTGGCCATGTACGTTTTCTTCTTCGCGTTTGGGTTTGATCTCCCGCTGTCGGCGGCAGTGGTCCTTATGGTTATCATCATCCTGGGCATCGCCATCCCGACCGCCCCCGGATTCGTCGGGAACTGGCACTTTTTCTGCGTGTTGGGGCTCGGCCTGTTCGGTATCCACAAGACCGACGCGCTTACCTACGCCATAGTGCTCCATTTCCTGAGCATTGGTACTATCGCGATACTGGGGCTGGCCTTCCTGCCCTTCAACCGGTTTTCTCTGTCCGATATAAAACGCCGGTTTTCAGCCAATCACGATGCGTGAGGAGATTGCCGTCCAAAGAGGGGATAAGGATCGTACCACGTCGAAAGGGCGGACACATTACTCAGGAAGATGATGAGGCCTCACATCAGGTGCCGGGCGGGGCATTCAATTGAACAACTGTTGAAGGGGGTTTGAGATACCGGCTGCCGGGACGCTCCGCCGTGAGCACGGTATACATTATCCTTTTTCTTTTACTTCATCGAGTCCGTAGGCCTTGATCTTCTTGTGAAGATTGCTCCTTTCCAGGCCTATCGCCTTCGCCGTTTTCTTGATGTTCCACTTGTTTTCCGAGAGTTTCTTCGCAATATAGTCCTTCTCAAACACCTCTTTTGCCCCCCTGAAAGAATCTCCATCCCCAGAGGAATCAGTGTGGCCGAATCTGTGATTTTCCTTCGACAGGGGCGGTATATCATCGGCGGTGATGATATCCGACGGGGATGTGATCGCCAGCCGTTCCATGATATTTTTCAATTCCCGTACATTGCCGGGCCAGGTATGCCCCATAAGCACGGCAAGGGCATCATCGGCAATATGTTTCTCCGTCTTTGACTCCTTGCGCGAGAACTCCCTGATAAAGTGACGTGCCAGGAGGGGAACATCCTCTATCCTGTCTCTGAGCGGGGGGACTTCGAGGGGAATCACGTTTAACCGGTAATACAGGTCCTGTCTGAACCGTCCCTCCTCCATCTCATATTCCAGGTCCTTGTTGGTCGCGGCGAGTACCCGCACGTCGGTATCGATAACCTTTGTTCCGCCCACCCGTTCGAACTTCTTTTCCTGCAGGATCCTGAGGATCTTCGCCTGGGCCTTCAGGCTCATGTCGGCAACCTCGTCGAGAAAGATGGTCCCCTTGTTCGCAAGATCGAACTTCCCTCTCTTCTTCTCGGTCGCCCCGGTAAATGCCCCCCTCTCGTGCCCGAACAGCTCGCTCTCTATCAGATCTTCAGGTATCGCGGCACAATTCACCTCTATAAAGGGCTTATTGGAGCGGTTGCTCTGCCGGTGTATCGATCGGGCAACGAGTTCTTTTCCCGTACCATTCTCGCCCATAATCAGGATCCACGCATTGGTGGGCGCGATGATCTGTATCATCTCCCTCAATTCAATAATCGCCTTGCTCTCTCCGTCGATTTCGTGACCCTGCCCATTTTTTAACAGCCTGTTCTCCTCCTCCAGGCGTACAATGTCCAGGGCGTGATTGACGACAAGAACGGTCTTGTCGAGAGACAGGGGTTTCTCCACAAAATCAAAGGCCCCCAGTTTTGTCGTCGTTACCGCCGACTCAACCGTTCCATGCCCGGATATCATGATAACCTGCATTTGAGGGTGTTTTGACTTGATGCGTTTCAGGGTCTCAATGCCGTCGATTCCCGGGAGCCATATATCCAGAAGGACAAGGCTGGGAAGCTCCTCTTCAATGATATCGAGGCACTCCTCTCCGCTAGGCACGGTCAGCACTTCGTAGCCTTCATCCGAAAGTATCCCCTTCAATGACTGGCAGATACTCTCTTCATCATCCACAACCAGTATCGTCTCGTTCATATTTCTCCTATGCTACGGGCAGTTCAATGGATACGATTGTCCCCCCCTGTACGTTATCCATTATGTTCACGGAACCATTATGATCAGATATTATGGAACTTACTATGACAAGGCCAAGGCCTGTGCCCGCCTTTTTCGTGGAAAAGTAAGGTTCAAAGAGTTTCATCTTGTCTTCCGGTGAGATCCCGAGACCATTGTCCCTGATATCCAGCCTGACCCTCCGGTGATTCTTATCGTACTGGGTGCTGATTTCAACCTTTCCATGATGGTCCACCGCCGAGACAGCCGCAACCGCATTATCCAGGAGGTTGACCATCGCCCTTTTTATCTGTTCCGCATCGATATTGAGCAAGGGGATGCCGGCATCTTTCCGGAAATCAAACGCTATATCCTTGCGGGCATCCTGGAAAAGGATGACAGAATCTTCAATAACCGCATTCAGATCATTGGGGGAAGGATTCGTTACGGGCATTCTCGCGAACTGCGAGAATTCATTGACCAGGTTTTTCAAGATTTCCACCTGATTTATGATGGTCTTCGTGCACTCATGAAATACGGAATCCGTTTTCCCCTCGATCTTATCCCCGTATTTTCGCTGCAGCCTCTCAGCGCTCAGCTTGACGGGCGTCAGGGGATTTTTGATCTCATGTGCTATTCTCTTTGCGGCCTCTCTCCACGCGGCGATTCGCTCGGTCTTCTGAAGCTGGGTGATGTCTTCAAATACGGCCACGATCCCCATATAGTTGTTATCGTCGTCTCTCAGGATTGTTGCCGATACCAGGATTACCATCACGCTATCCCTGACTATCAACTGAATCTGTCTCTCCACAAAACCGCCATCGTTTACATGCAACTCTTCGAGAAGTTCTCTTACCATCCCCATTTGTTCCGGCTTCAGGATATCTTCATATCTCCTGTTGAGGATCTCTTCACCGTTTATGCCCAGCATCTTTTCAGCGGCACGGTTTATGGTGCTGATCACATTGTTCCTGTTTATGGAAACAACGCCGGCCGAGACGTTACGAAGGACGGTTTCCATGTATTTCCTGCGTTGTTCAAGGTCTATGTTGGCCTGTTTCAATTCAAGGCTGCTTTCCTTCAGATCCTTCGTCATCTGATTAAAGGAATCCGCCAGCACCCCTATCTCATCTTCCGCCAGGACATCTATGTGGTAATCGAGGTTGCCGTGGGCCACCTCATGTGTCGCCTCGGCAAGCTCCTGTACGGGAACGGTGATCCCCTTCGCCAGTAAGAGACCAAACCACATTGAGGAGAATATGATAAGGAGGGTGACGATGAAGAGCGTAATGGTGTAACTGATTTTTATCGGATTTTTTAACAGTTTAATCTGTTTATACTCCTCAGACGTCCTGGAGATGATGGACATCTTTTCAATCAACTCCTTGTCTATATAATAACTGACGGCGATGACCCCGATGACCTCCTTGGGACTGAAGTTGGAATAGAGCGGGGCTATTCCGCTTATCATGTCTCCCCCTCCCACGGAGGTGACTATCGAAAAGTCCTTCCCCATAAAGGCATCTTCCAGGACCCGGGGTGAAAACCGGGGGGGGAGAATATCGGGATTGTCCGGATCTTTGAGAAACAGGTCCTCGTCTCTGTTATCAAAACGGACAGCCATTGACCCAAGATTAAAATACCTCTGGCGCTGTGTCAAAAACGCCTTCAGATACTCCGACTGCTCTTTTTCATATAGCTTGTTGTCGGTTATCTCAGACCCGATCTGGAGGGCATAGTACTTCGCATTATCGGAAAGCTTCTGGTAGTAATCCTGGGCAACCTCAAGGGACAGATTAAATGCCCTGCCCATCTTTATGTCAAACCGGCTGTCTATGCTGTATGAGAGAAACTGAATGGAAACCAGGAAAAGGACGACCGTGGGTATAAGGGAAAGGATCATAAAGGCGACGACAAGCTTTGTCCTCAGCTTCGACCCCAGGACCCCCCGCCTTCGTTCAAATATGAGCTTGGTCAGATTCCGTGCGATCAGGAAGATAAGAAAGATGATAAGGATCAGATTGATATTGATCAGGCCGAAGATCAGCACCTCATTTGATATCGGCAGAAGGACCTCTATGCTGGAAAGATGACTTTCTATATAGGTGAGAACAATGATGACGGCTATGACAACCAGTATTGCGATGCGCTCTCTGCGGCGTTTTTTTAATTCATCAGCATTCATCTATCTACCACTGCGCCAGACAGTATTCATCCCCGAAGGGTCCCCTGGAAATAAAAAGGCGACGGCTCGACAAATTCCTCACCGCCTGTATGAGTCCCGCAGTAAGGGACAGGGTGTTGCACCGTCCCCCGCTCCCGGTGTAAATTCTGCCTGCAATTTTTATCGCGTCAGGGACGTATAAAAATTGGGCTTCATTTATTCGACTCGCAGCTTTCATTACGGCAAAGCCTTATGAAAACTGAGTCAACCACAGCTATACCGATTCGCTCCGCTCACGGTGTTAATTCGACTCGCAGCTTTCATTACGGCAAAGCCTTATGAAAACTGAGTCAACCACA
>CAZNBR010000098.1:0-2502 GCA_964571315.1 uncultured Syntrophaceae bacterium | reverse complement strand
GGTGTTAATTCGACTCGCAGCTTTCATTACGGCAAAGCCTTATGAAAACTGAGTCTCATTAATATACAAAGTCTTGTCTTGCCCAGTCGGTTTCGAAATCCCACAGGGACACGAAAAAGAAGACATACTCAAGATGCAGCGGTAGACGGACCTTTTCAAGTTTTGCCTTCACTCGCAGATAGTACGACTCCCCCTTCGTCAATCGCTTCAAAGGTCCAAATGCGATGCCGTTCAGTTCCGACATCGCGGTCTTCGCCTCTGAAAATTTCTTGAACTGCTCCGGTTCCTTCCCGTCTTGGGTAAAGAGAACGTACAGGATCTTTTTTATATTGTCGTATTTGATGGTGCGCCTGGCCTCAAGAAGCGATATCTTCTTATCAAACCACCAGCGCCGCTCCTGGTATAATTCCAGGATAAACGTAAAGGTGGTCGGGATTCCGGCAAGTATCGCCTCCTCCATCTTTTCTGTAAAGCAGTTTTCCAGTTTGAGATACACGAGCAGATTATCAGACGTGTTGCTTATAAGCAGATCCGTGACCGTCGCTTCCGCCGCAAGTGACTGCACCGGCAAAATAAAAAGGCATAATAATATGAGAATTTTGCAACTGCGCATAAAACTGATTCTCCGGCCCGTCAAGTCCGACAGTCCTCTGTAGAACGTCAAACTCCAGTGCCGGAACATACTAAGGAAAGGAAGCCCAAAAAGCAAGGCTTATTTGGGGAGGGTGGATGGATTGCGGGCGGCTAACCCCTGGCAAGGGACAAAATTTCATCCGGTGAATCATACGGACGGGCATCGATGATCTCATCGAACAGTTCCCGTTCCCCGTTAAAATAATGGACCATCTCCCAGCACTCCCTGTGCTCCAGGAGTTTTCTCAGAAGGAGATTGTTGAGCCTGTGGCCGGACCGGTATGCCACAAAGTGACCTATGATAGGCATCCCGAGAAGGGACAAGTCTCCAATGGCATCCAGTATCTTGTGCTTCACGAACTCATCAGAAAATCTAAGCCCCTCCTTATTGATAACCTTCTCCTCATCCAGGACTATCGCGTTATGAAGAGAACCTCCCAGGGCAAGGCCTCGTGCCTGGAGATACTCGACCTCCTGAAGAAAGCCGAACGTTCGGGCCGCACAGATATTGTTTTCATACGCCTCACGAGAAAAAATCATATCGTAGGATTGTCTTCCTATCAAAGGGTGGCTGAAATCTATGTCGTAGGTGATCCTGAACTCAGGGGAGGGAAGAATGGCCGCACTCCCCTCATCGTCAGAGACAGACACAGGCTCTTTTATCATCACGAACCGTTTTGATTTGTCCTGGGATTTGATGCCGGCTTCCTTGAGAAAATCGACAAACGGCAGAGAACTGCCATCCATGATCGGAATCTCAAAGGAGTCCGTTTCGATAATTGCGTTGTCTATCCCCATTCCGAAAAATGCGGACAACAGGTGTTCAACCGTCGAAATTCTTGTTCCATTCGTTCCCAGGGTCGTTGCCAGTGTCGTGTCGGAGACACTCGTGGGCTCCGCCTTGATCCCCTCACTCCCCGGCAGGTCGCTTCGGTAAAATACAATACCTTCATCGACTCCCGCCGGTTTGATAGTCATGTTGATCTTTCTGCCCGAGTGGAGCCCCACACTCTTGCAGCATATCTCTCTTTCAATGGTTTTTTGTATGTACATCTGTTCCGCCTTTCACGTAGGAAGGAGGCAATAAGCATACCAGGCATCCGCACAGGGGCATCGTTTATGCAGCACCTGCATAACCTCCCTGAAGCACAGGGATTATCATTCCGAGATCCTCAGAGCCGAATACAGCACATGCGATCGACTTCCCATAAGTGTGTCGAAAAAGACACACTCATGTGTCAGGGTTCTTTGTAAAACCTCTCCTTTTCGCTGTAGATGCATCCACAGTATTGCTGCCGGTACATGTTCAGGTCTCTGGAGGCCTTGATCCCCTCCTTCCAGCCCTCCCTGAAATCGTGGTAATAAAAACCTGTATCATACTTCTTTCCAAGACCTTCCCCCAATTCTTTCACAAGATTGTGATTCTGAAATTTGCTGTAGAGAAGTGTTGTGGTGAAACCGTCAAATTTGCCCTTCTTTGCGATGCGTGCGGTATAGCTCATGCGCATATAATAACAATATTCGCATCTCACCTCTTCCCTGAAGGCCACTCCTCTGAGAAACTCCTCCATGGGATAATCGTCGAATCTTATAACCTTCACCCCGGCATCCTTAGAATACTCCATCAGTGTATCGAGCCTCCTGGTGTACTCGGTGTAAGGCTGAATATTCGGATTATAAAAGATACCGGTAACCCCATGCCCCTCATTTCTCAATACATCAAGGGGGTAGATGGCACACGGCGCACAACAGATGTGGAGTAATATCTTCATGATCTCAATCCGGTCGAACAGTTCAGGTTTCGGGACCAGCATCTAACCCCGATACAGGGGATACGTCCCACTAAAGGGGATAAGTGCGATAACGAAG
>CAZNBR010000097.1:0-8348 GCA_964571315.1 uncultured Syntrophaceae bacterium | reverse complement strand
TACCTATAGCCTTCTTTAACCCTATCTTGTGCCCCTGTGACACGAAGACCGGCTTCACATTTCTCTTTGTTCTCAGAACGGCGCCCATTATTTCACCATTATGGACAAGGGGAGAATAATCGCCCGGTTTATTTCCCGTTTCATCATATGATCCGACCAGCCTCGTCTTTCCACACCCTATGGACGGCGTGTCGAGAAACAGACCCATGTGGGATGCAAGACCGATCCCCCTCGGATGGGCGATCCCCTGCCCGTCGAATATAATGATGTCGGGCGAGAGACGAAGTTTCCGGAAGGCTTCCAGGAGTACGGGCCCCTCCCTGAAGGTAAGCAGCCCCGGGATATAGGGGAAGTCGGCTGTCCCGCTGGATGACGCCTGCTCGATGATTTTCATGGTCGGGAAATCAAGGACCACAACGGCCGCAAAGAAGGTGTCGCTGCCCTTTGAATATGAGATGTCGGCGCCGGCTATTGTCTGTATCCTGCGGGGGATGTCCTTGCTGTGGAGAACGAGTCGGGCCCTGAGATCATTCTGTATCGCTCTGGCTCTTTCATAGCCGATGTTCCAGCCGTGCAGGGGTTCTATCTTCATCTCTTGGTCGCTTGGATCTATGGAGCCATGCCTGCCGCATCAGGTGACAGGATTTTCCTGGCCTTTTCGATATCCTTTTTTATCTGCCGGACCAGTTCCTCAGGGTCTTTGAATCTTCTCTCGTCACGCAGCCGGTCTATGAAGAGTACGGTGATATCCTTTCCATATATATCGCCCTCAAAATCAAGCAGATGCACCTCCGCCGAGGTCTCTTCGTTACCGAACGTGGGATTGTTCCCTATATTGATAACCCCCTGGTGCCTCGTACCCTCAAGCTCGACGATAATGGCATAGACGCCTGTCGCGGGGATGACCTTTTCTGATTTTATATTGGCCGTCGGATACCCCATGTCGGTTCCCCGTCGGTACCCCTTGACGACGATACCACTCACACTATAGGGTCTTCCCAGCATCTCCGATGCCAGTCTGACGTTTCCGGCAAGTATTGAAAGGCGTATATTGGTGCTGCTGGCAATCATGCCGTCTGTCTCCACGACGCCGATCTCCTCCACCTGAAAGCCGAGTCTTCTGCCCGATGCCTTGAGAAATCCTGCGTTCCCGCCCTTCTCTTTGCCGAATACGTAGTCATATCCGACGAACAGTTTGCTGAGACGCAGTTTCTTCCACAGGATATTCTCCACAAATTCCCCGGCGGTTACCTCGGCGAACTCGGTGGAAAATGTAATCAGAATAACCGCATCCACACCGCAGGATCTGATGAGATCCAGCTTTTCATTCAGGGGGGTCAGCAGGAAGAAGGGTCTCCTCTCCGGGTGCATGACCTTCTGGGGGTGGGGATCGAAGGTGATAACCACTGATTTTTTACCTGTATCTTCGGCTTCCCGTGTGATTTTCATGAAGATTTCCCTGTGTCCCAGGTGCACCCCGTCGAAGTTGCCTATCGTAACGATGGCGCCTGTCAGATCTTCGGGAATATTGTCAACATCTCTTATAATTTCCATGTCGCATCCAATTGAATTTTTGGGGCAGTCGCCCTGTTCTGGACAAGAACAATAGCATGTATTGCGTTATTTTCAAGGGTAATTTCTCTTGACAATGAGGGGGTGCATCAGTATAAGCGTTCCATAGTTTTGCGTGCCGAAGTGGCGGAATTGGTAGACGCGCTAGGTTCAGGGTCTAGTGGGCGTACGCCTGTCCGGGTTCAAATCCCGGCTTCGGCACCATTATTGCGCGGGAAGGGCCGGCTGTGTCAGCCGGCCTTTTTTTGTTTTGTTCTTCAGGGTGTGTGCCTTTATTGCCGGGTGTGGAACCGGGAAGAGAAGCTTCTTTCCTGCACTCGACCTGTCTTCCACGATCTTTTGCGGGCCGATCGGCGTTTCCCCGCATACGGTTTTCTGTTGAACAGCACGTTGCTTTCTGGTAGGCGTTATAGGGAGATCCGGTACATCTAAATGGTGTCTGGGTAACTGGAGGGTCATGCGTTATCTTCGTATCATCATTTTTATCGCCTTTTTTATTGCCCTGTTTTCTCCCCTTATCCGTGCAGGGGATGTCTACATGTGGACGGACGAGGAGGGCGTGGTACATATTACAGATAATCCCCGAAGTCTCCCCCCCGGGGGTGATGTTGAAAGGATTCGTCAAAGAAACAGGGGTGACGCGGATGGACAATCCTTGCCAGATAAAGAGCGGGATATAGAAGCGGTGACGGAAAAGGTTGAAGAGAAAGAAGCGGTCAGTGACCGGAATAAGGAATTGCCTGAAGAGCCGAACCGTAAGGAATGGGAGCGGAAGTTTCAGCAGGCGAGAGAAGAGTACGGTCGTGCAAAGGAACTGGTAGAGAAGCGGCGGAGGCACTATAGCCGCAAAAACACCCGGCCCAACTGGGACCGATACAAACGCGCCCTGGATGAGCTTGCCGAAAAGAGGGAGAAACTACGGGGGCTGGAAAGACAGAAGTGACCAGCGTTGGACAAGAAAAGGTGTGTAATGGTCCGTTCCGCTGCCTCGGGGAATCTATTTGACCAGCCGGGAGATTTCTCTGAACCGGTCACCTCCGGCGATCTTCAGCAGTTCGAAGAGGGCCATCTCGGTGCTTGTGGGTTTCGCCCCCTCGTCTTTCATCCTCTCAATACCAAGGACCCAGTTTTCTTCCGTTCTTGATGAAATGCAGTCTGTTACTATGTGCACTTCATATCCCATATGGATCAGGTCAACCGTTGTCTGGTAGACACAGACGTGCGATTCGATGCCGGCAATAAGGATCTGCCCCCGCTTCATGCCCTCCAGTTCTCTCATGAACCGGTCCTCTCCGCAGCAGCTGAAGCTTGATTTGGCGACGGGACTGGCAGTCCCCAGCAGGGGGGATATCTCCGGGATCGTGGTCCCCAGTTTTTCGGGGACCTGCTCCGTGACAATCATCGGAATATCCAGGATTCCGGCGCCTCGGATTATCTTCTGAAGGTTTTCGAACAGGGCGTCCTTCCCGTGCATCACCCGCGCGAGACTCTCCTGTATATCAATCACGACCAGCAGACTGTTCTCTATGGCAAGCATGGGCCATTCCCTTTCTTTTCCATTCCTCATCACATTCCACATCAGCAGACTAATCCCCCCTTGCCCGTTGAGCGGGATGAACCCCGGTCCGCGCATAACCCCTTATAAAACCATTTTGATCGCAGGATGACCCCGCAATTTATCATATATCCCCGTGCGGTGTCCTTCATCATCAACCAGCATTTCGAGATTCAGACAGTGATATTTTCCGGTCTTGCTGGTATTGGACGGTGTGACCGTACACTCGCACCCCTGCACAATTTTCCCGATGGCCTTTTCCATTTCTTTCTTATCGGAGCCTATTACCTTATAGGCCCACCGGCAGGGGTATTCCAGAATGGGCTTTCGGCTGCTCTCGTTCGGTGTTTCTTCTATCGTATCTTCCTCCGGCAATTTGAATAAGGGCCGTGTCGTTTTTACAATATCTGCCGGAATCCTCAATCCTCCGACGAGGATACGCGATCAATAGCGGAAGATGGCGGCAAGGGATGAATCCTCCGGCATTTCTTTCTGTCTGATCGGATATACCACCCCTCCGTTCAGGATCGTTTGTATGGCCGCCAGATCCAGCAGGTCTTCATTGCCGAGTCCGGCATCTGTGTCCAGTTTGACCGTATCGGTAGTGGGGTCGAACGTTCCCCACTGCTGGACGCCTACCGGGACGAACAGTATGCCGACACGCCCGTGAAAAGCCTCCCGGACGATCTCTTCGACGCTGCTGGAGGTGAGGCCGGTCCCGGCGTTCTGGTTGTATTGCGCCAGGGCCTCCGTCCTCTTTGTCTTGAGGAGATCCTCCACAATCGGCCACGCCATATCGCTCAGCCTGTCCGCAGTCAACCCCTCCGGGTTTCCGGATATCCACTTGTCTGTGAGGTGGGGATAGGTATTTGCCTCTCTGTATATGGGGAACAGATAGTTCACACCTGCGAAGATAAGGGGGGACTTTTTGTCTCTCAGGAGTTCGCGCAGCCCCTTATCAACGACTTGAAAATACTGTAGTATCTTTACTTTCATATCTTCGGCGCCCGTATGACGCTGGAGACGCTTCTCAAAATCGTCAAGATTCAGTGCCTCGTCAAGGCTTTCCGGGATGTCTTTGATGTCTATTTCTTTTACCCGTTGCGATGAGCATCTCAGAAATCGGACGTTCTTCTGACTGATCGCGAGAATGGAAAATTCCGTATCAGGGGCCAGGAGCGGTATCAGGGGTTTGATGTGAAAGCGATCGGTTATAACCACCAGTTCTTTGAAGCTCTGCGGCAGCCGGTAATAGGTGAACGATTCCTCTGACAGGAACAGGGCAAGCCCATCGCTCTGGTTGTGCCAGAAGGGTATATTCCCCGACAGTTCCTGCGCCGGCGCGAGCATCTCTTTTATCTCCGATGGGCGCAATTCGCCGATTGAGAGCAGGCGATCTTCGGCATCACGCAGCAGATTTTTATATCGTATCTGGTTCTGTTGTATCTCGGTTCCCTTTCTAATCGCAGGCATATAGATGGAAACACATATTCCAAGCTGCTCAAGCATTAAAGACTTGAGTTCGTTTCCGGATAGTATGTCCATACGATCAATCTCCTTTCGTTAAAAAAGTTTCTTACGATTTTTTGACAACAGAGGGAAGCCACCGGTAAACCGGAGACAGGTACTGTGCCACCTGCCCCTTTCGGGGTATCATGAAGATGAAACACTTTTTCTGGTCGGGAACAATCGCAATATGTCTGATGATACCCGGTTCGGGGTTTCGATTGATGAAATCCATAAAGCGGGTATGAGTTTCAATGGTCTCGTAATACAGGTGAAAAGTGTACGCTCCCCATGCCACTGTTTCTCTGTTTAAACGCCCTGCGCCGGTTATCTTTGCGCCGGCAAATCGCGAATATTGTTTCTCTATGAGGTGACATTCCTCCTCAGGTTTGTTCTTGACATACAATTCTATGAATAATCTGTCATATTTCCGTATGAGTTTTGATATTGGAAGATAAAGCCATGAATGCCGTGGAAGCATGGTGATGGTGGCATCAACGCGCGACAGGAACGCACCCTTCTTTCTGATAAAGAAATTGGCATGGTACCCGATGGCTCCCCCGATATTGGTAAAGGTCTGATCGTCGGGGCGGAACACCTCCATGAGATCATTAAAGGCGCTGAGAAATATTTCCTTGTTGTGTCTCCTCCCCCAGAAATAGCCGAACGTCAGGAGAAATGAAAACGCGACAAAGAGAAAAAAGATGGGTTGCGTTACAATGTGCTCGTATTTGAACATAGATTCAACAGCTACCAGGAGTCGGGAATAATACTTTCCCGGATATCATACAGGGCGCCCTCCCTCCCGTCAAGGAGAGTCTTTGCCAGATGTATCCGCTCGAGGGGGACATCCTGCGCCATCCCCTTCATCTGTTTTTCAACATACTCCGCCATTTCTTTGTTTGCTTCAGTCACCTTATTGTCTATAAGCAGGCGCAGGGGAAGTCCAAGGTCGCTGAGTCCTTCGATCAGCCGTTTCGATTCCTTGAGCGAGAGTATGTCGGGATTGAATACCACTACGACATGGCAGTCGCTGCCGCGGAGTGCCCCGTCCAGGGCATGATAATTATCGCTCAGTTTTTTTAACCGTTTCAGGATGTCGTCGTCCGCCTCTTTATAGTCAAGAATGGTCTTTTCCGAGCTCAAGGTCCCCCTGATCCGGTGGATGGTGTAGCGCTTCTCGAGGATCTGACGCCGTATCTGTGTCAGGCGGTCGATCCAGGTTATGGTCACCTTCGGCAGGGCGAGGAACCTGAGCGTCAGCCCCGTCGGGGGGGTATCGAAGATGATATAGTCGAACCCGGCCTCATCCCGTATGGTCTTTTCAATGCTCGTCAGGAGGGCGTATTCTTCTATGCCGGGAGAGTACTTGAGTATGGAAAAATAGCTGTCGAGATTCAGTGTCTTCAGGTAGCTGTACGTGCTGGAAAGGACATCGGTCTCCCGTTCCAGGTATTCCCGTGACAGTTTTTTTAGATTGATCTCGCTCAAAAAGAGCGTTTTCGTGAATTTCTTTTTTCCGTTTTTGATGACGACCCCGAAGATATCACCGAGGTTGTGCGCCGGGTCCAGAGAGACTATCAGGACGCGGGATTTCTGGGAGAGCTGCCATGCCGCGGCCGCGGCCATGGTGGATTTTCCGACGCCGCCCTTTCCCGTAAAAAAGAGTATTTTCATTCAGTCAATACCTATGGTTCCAGCCATTTCTGCCAGCATATCCCCTGCGTCCTTTGCCCGCCTGTTCAGGACCTTCAATTCCCGTTCCATGAAGGGCATAAGCTCGACTGCTAAAAAAGAGGGGGGGGAGGGAAGTCCTATAAAAGATCCCAGGAGTAACAATGCAAAAATATTCTCTAACTCCTTTACCTCAACCCCTGTAAGGGCGGCGGCACTTTCCCGGTGAGAGGCGTCGAAATCGGAAAGGATACGCTTGAAAAATTCGAGAAGACCCATGTAGATGATCAACCATTACGAGAGGTTAAACCGGTGCACGGTCTTAAACCGTGCACCGGTAACAGGTTAGAGTTGTGAAAAGATATTAATCAACCTTGTATGCCTTGGATTTGATGAAGTCCCAGATAAACAGGAAGTTCAGGACCAACATCACACACAGTATGACCATGACGGTCCATCCGGGACCAGGTTTCGCCGCGATGGCGCCCGGCTGAACCACTATGAGGAACCACAGGATACCGCAGGTCACGGTGATCCAGAGGAGGTAGGCCGGGATGACGGCCGCGCTGGCGAAGTTTGATTTCAGCTTCTTAGCCGCGAAGGCCGCTCCGGTCATGAGGGCGATGGACGCGATCAACTGGTTTGCCGCTCCGAAGGAACCCCAGATGATCAGCCAGTTACCGCTTGCCGCCAGCCAGACCCCGATAGCCGCCGGAATGACAGAGGCGATCCAGCGGTTGGTCAGGAAGCTGTAGAACCCTGCGGCGCTGTCCTTCAGGGGCAGTGCCATCTCGGAGATACAGTAGCGCGCCAAGCGGTTGGTGGTATCCAGTGTGGTCATGGCGAAGGAGGCGACCCACATCCCGGCGATGATCTTGACGATCTTGGTCGGAATAAACGTCAGCCACGTCGCGTTGACCATATCGGCGTACGACTGGACAAAGAGGTTTGCCGCCGCAAGCTTTGCCCCTCCGGATACCTTTGTGAAAGCGGCTCCCCAGTTCCCCGGGTTCAGTTGTTCGGCCGTCACCCCCGCGTTCTGAAGGGCGGTGTATCCGAAACCGGCTATGGAGACGATGACGATCGTGGAGAGGAACCCCTCGGTGAACATCGCGCCGTACCCGATGAAGAGGGCGTCACTCTCTTTGGTGAGCTGCTTGGAGGTGGTGCCCGAGGCGACCAGAGAGTGGAACCCGGACAGCGAACCGCAGGCGATGATAAGAGGAATCGCCGGCCAGAACGGCGTCGGTTTGCCTCCCAGGAGGACCGGGGAGAAGCTCGAAAAGGCGGGAACCTCGAATCCCCTGAAGGCGAACATGGCGGCGAGGAAGCCGAGTAGCAGCCCCGCGTAGAGCAGCCACGAGTTCAGGTAATCCCTCGGCTGGAGCAGGACATTGACGGGAATGGCGGCGGCGATGATGATGTAGAAGAAGAACACCCACATCCAGGTATTGTAACTTGCCGGTATCCCTTTTAGGTATCCCACCCAGATGGCGGCGCACAGCATCAGGATGCCGATGATGGTCGCGACGACGAAATTCATCTTGGTGCGGTACAGGAGGACGCCCAGGATCAGGGCGGCCACGATTTTCAGGGCGTACGCCATTGCGATTCCCGGGGTAGCGACGAACATCTTGCCGACGATGGCGGCGAAGGCGGCCACGACGAGGATGAGGAGGAAGAAGACGATCCAGTAGAACGCCGTTCCCGTTCTCTTCCCTATCAGATCGGTCGCGACGAACTGGATCGATTTTCCGTCGTAACGGACGGATGCCATCAGGGCCAGGTAGTCATGGACGGCGCCGATGAATATGTTGCCGAACCAGACCCAGAGTAACCCCGGGACCCACCCCCAGCATATCGCCAGCGCGGGACCGATGATCGGGGCGGCGCCTGCGATCGAGGCGAAATGATGTCCGAACAGGACCTCCTTCCGTGCCGGGATGTAGTCGACCCCGTCATAGATACGCTTTGATGGGGCCTCGTTGTCATCCGAGGCCATCACCACATCACTTTCCAATTTTTTGCCGTAGGTAAAATA
>CAZNBR010000096.1:0-8510 GCA_964571315.1 uncultured Syntrophaceae bacterium | reverse complement strand
GACGAAGGGCTGTTTCATGCCCAAGACGCCAGCGACAAAGAGCCCTTTTCAATAGTGATTCCTCCACCGAATGTTACCGGGATACTTCACATAGGACACGCACTGAACAACACCCTTCAGGACATTATCGTGCGTTACAAGAGAATGCAGGGCTACAATACGCTATGGATGCCTGGGACCGATCATGCGGGGATAGCCACCCAGAACGTGGTGGAGCAGGAACTGGCCCGGGAGGGGATGACACGGCATGACATCGGGAGGGAAAAATTCATAGAAAGGGTATGGGAGTGGAGAAAGAAGTATGGCGGCGTCATCATAAACCAGCTCCACAAGCTGGGATGTTCCTGTGACTGGTCCAGGGAGCGGTTTACCATGGATGAGGGCCTGTCCCGAGCGGTGAGAGAGGTCTTTGTCCGGCTTTACAATGACGGTCTCATCTACCAGGATGATTACATAGTAAACTGGTGCCCACGGTGTCATACGGCCATATCCGATCTCGAGGTTGAATACGAGGAAGAGGCGACCAGCCTCTGGCATATACGGTATCCCTATGCCGATGGGGAGGGCGAGATCATTGTGGCCACCACCCGCCCTGAGACCATGCTGGGCGATACCGCAGTCGCGGTCAACCCCGATGACGAACGGTATGAGGACGTTATCGGCAGCAATGTGATTCTCCCCATCGTGAATAAACGGATACCGGTCATAGCGGATGATTACGTCTCCAAGGAGTTCGGAACCGGTGCGGTGAAGATAACACCGTCGGCGGACCCCAACGACTTTGCCATGGCGCAACGGCACGACCTCGAGATTGTCACCATCATGGATGGCAATGCCATTATCAATGAAAATGGGGGAGTCTATCAGGGACAGGACTGCTACACCTGCAGGACAAATATTGTAGAGGATCTCAAAGCGGGCGGATATCTTGTGAAGACAGAGCCCTATTTACATAACGTGGGGCGTTGCTACCGGTGCAAGACCAATGTGGAGCCCGCGGTGTCCAAGCAGTGGTTCGTCAAAGTAAAACCCCTGGCACGGACCGCCATCGCCGCAGTCGTGAAGGGGAACACAAAGATTGTTCCCCCCATGTGGGAGGCGACCTATTTCGACTGGATGGACAACATACGGGACTGGTGCATCTCCCGGCAGATATGGTGGGGGCACCGGATACCGGTGTGGTATTGCGATGCGTGCGGAAAAACGATCGTAGCCGCCGAAGACCCCGACCGCTGCCCCGAATGTGGGGGAACCTCTCTCAGGCAGGATGAAGATGTCCTGGATACCTGGTTCAGTTCCGCTCTCTGGCCCTTCTCGACCATGGGGTGGCCCGACAAGACGCAGGTGCTTGAGACCTTCTATCCCACCGCTCTCCTTATTACCGGCTTTGATATCATATTCTTCTGGGTAGCCAGGATGATGATGATGGGACTCTATGTCATGGGGAAGGTCCCCTTCGCGGATGTCTATCTGCATGCCCTTGTTCGTGACGAGAAGGGCGAGAAGATGAGCAAATCAAAGGGGAACAGCGTAGATCCAATCGAAATGATTGACAAATATGGATCGGATGCGCTCCGCTTTACCCTCGCGGCCTTTACCGCGCAGGGGAGAGACGTGAAGATGTCCGAGGAGCGGATCAAGGGATACGGGTATTTTGTCAATAAGATATGGAACACGGCCCGATTTTCCCTGATGAACCTTGAAGACTATTCCGGACAAATCTTACCGAAAAAGGAAGAGTACTCCCTGTGCGACCGGTGGATCAGAGACAGCCTGAACAGCACGGTGACGGATGTCAGACAGCATCTTGATGAGTATCGCTTTAATGATGCCGTGGCCAGGATCTATCAGTTCGTCTGGCATGAGTTCTGTGACTGGTACCTTGAGCTGATAAAGCCGGCCCTGTATGACAAACGGCCCGCGCAGGAGAAACGTGCCGCTCAGTATACGCTGCTCACCGTTTTGAGGACAGCACTCCAGCTCCTCCATCCCTTCATGCCCTTTGTCACTGAGGAGATATGGCAGAAGGTAACGAAGGATGAGGGATACATCATGGTGAGCAGATTCCCCGAACCGGATGATTCCCTCGAGGATAGAGATGCACGTGACCGCATGGAGCTCGTTAAGAGCATTATAAACAGTATCAGAAATATACGGGGCGTCATGAATATCAGCCCTTCGAAAAAGCTGAAGATACTCATCTCCGTTCCGGACGCCAATACACTGTCCATTATGGAAAAGGGCAAAGAATATATACGGGACATCGCGAATCTGGAAGACTTGGCAATAGAGCCCAATGCCCGGGAGCCAAAGGGATCTGCGACGGGAGTCGTCGATTCCGTCAAGGTATATGTATTTCTGGAAGGAGTCGTGGATGTGGCGGCCGAGAAGGAACGGCTTGAAAAGGAGATCAAGAAGCTTGATAAAGACCTTGGTTTTGTCTCCAAAAAGCTGGGCAACCGGGATTTTATGGAAAAGGCGGCCCGAGAGATCGTTGAAAAGGAAGAAAATAAGTTCAACGCCATGAAGGAGAAGAGCGGGGTGCTTGAAGACGCCCTGAACAGGCTTCGTGATATGGCATGAGGATTGTCATGGGTTCAGATGTCAGTTTAAGGGAACTGATCCGGAGGGCGCTTGATGAAGACATCGGGTCCGGCGACCTTACCACAACTGCTGTTTTTACCGGCAGGGAGACCGGCGTCGCACAGGCGGTCTCAAAGGGTGATATCATCGTTGCGGGCATCGATGTCTTCAGAGAGGTATTTTACGTCTTGGATCCGTCTCTGGAGTTTGAGGTGTATTTCCCCGACGGCCGGGCAGCGGGGAAGGGGGATCTCCTCGCCTGCATTTCGGGCAGCCTGAAGAGCATCCTCATGGCGGAACGCGTGGCATTGAATTTTTTCCAGAGGATGTGCGGGATTGCCACGATAACACACAGATACGTTGAAGAGATACACGGTACCGGAGTCCGGATACTGGATACGAGAAAGACCACACCGACCCTCAGGAGCCTTGAAAAATACGCGGTCAAGGCAGGGGGGGGGACGAATCACCGATTCGGTCTGTATGACGGTGTGATGATCAAGGATAATCACATCAGCGCCGCGGGGAGTATTTCGAATGCGGTACGGAAGGTGACAGGAACCATTCCCCCCGAAATAAAGATCGAAGTGGAGACAAAAAATCTCCAGGAGGTCGCGGAGGCCCTTGCCGCACAGGCCGATATCATCATGCTGGATAATATGGGTATCGACGAGATGAAAGAGGCGGTCTCTCTTATCGGTGGAAAGGCGCTGGTCGAGGCATCGGGAAATGTCACCCTGTCGAATGTGAGGGAGATTGCACAGACAGGGGTGGATTGTATATCAGTCGGGGCGCTTACCCACTCCGCCCCCGCCGCCGATATATCGCTTGTGTTCAAGAACAAGGAATGAGGAGAAGGAAGTAATTAGAGAAGATTAACAGGATTGACCGGATTTTAACGAAGAACAAACGGTTGGTATTATTCATCCTGTTACCCTGTCAAATATTATGCTGTTACGACTGTATAGCAACTTGAAATCCAAGATGCAAAACTCGAGACCCGATACCATGAACCGAGATTTCAATAAAGATAATCTGGAAGGGCTTATTTCCGAAGGCCTCATAGGAAACAGGGTTCACTTCTTCGATACTATTGATTCGACGAATAGCTATGCGGTTGTGCTTGCCACCAATGGTGCCCGTGAAGGCGAGGCGGTGATAGCCGATTGCCAGACGGCGGGGAGGGGAAGGCTGAGGGGGAGGGTATGGCATTCACCTCCCGGCAGGAATCTGTACACGTCCATCATATTACGGCCCGACATACCACCTTCCTCTGCCCCGGGACTGACCCTTGTCGCCGGAGTGGCGGTGGCCGAACTTCTGGGTGGCTATTGCCCCGTCTCGCTCAAGTGGCCCAACGATATCCTGGCGGGGGGGAGGAAGATCTCCGGCATCCTTATGGAGATGAGAAACAAGGGATCTAAGATTGATTTTGTTGTTGTGGGGATCGGCATTAATGTCAATATGGAGCCGGGTGATTTTCATGAAGAACTCCGTCCCCTGTCCACATCACTGAAGGAGCAGACATCAAAAAACGCTTCACGCCTCGATCTAACCGCCGGTCTGTACCGCTTGCTGGAGAAATGGTACCGGATCTTTATTGACAGAGGCCTTCCCCCCGTCAGGGACCGGTGGCTGGAATGTTCGGGTATAGTGGGAAAAATTATTGAGGTTACGGACAGAGGTGTTGTACAAAAAGGGAGATGTCAGGGAATAGACGGCGAAGGCATGCTCCTGCTCGTCGATGAGGAAAACAGGACGGTTTCTGTACGGTCCGGAGATGTAACTATACAGAAAGAAAGGTGAACTTTGATGCTTCTGGTTATCGATGTGGGAAACACAAACACCGTTATCGGTATTTATGAAGAGGACAAGCTCCTGAACCACTGGAGGGTTCGTACGGTGGTGGATCATACCATCGACGAATACGGGATGCTGATACTGAATCTCTACAAGACCAGCAAGATCGGTTCGCGATCCATCAGCAATATCATCATATCGTGCGTCGTCCCTTCCATGCTGAACATACTGGAACCCCTCTGCAAGAAGTATTTTCATGTTACGCCCCTCATCGTGGGGCCGGGGATAAAGACCGGCATGCCGATATACTACGATAATCCGCGAGAGGTGGGGGCCGACAGGATTGTAAACGCCGTCGCCGCCCATGAGAAATACGAGGGAGATCTCATTGTTGTCGATTTCGGGACGGCAACCACCTTTGACTATGTCACGAAGAAGGGGGAATACATGGGGGGGTGTATTGCTCCCGGGGTCGTTATATCGAGCGAAGCGCTCTTCGAACGGGCGTCCAAACTGCCCCCCGTTGAACTGTGCAGGCCTAAATGCGTGGTTGCCAAGGATACCGTGAGCAGCATGCAGGCGGGTATCATGTTTGGGTATGCCGGCCTTGTGGATGGGATTGTAGATCGCATACGGGAGGAAACAAAAACGGAGCCCACCGTTATCGCAACCGGTGGGTTGGCAGATGTCATCGCCTCGGAAACTAGCTCCATTGATTGTGTTGATGAGATGCTGACACTGGAAGGACTTCGAATCATCTTTTTGCGGAACAAGTAGATCGACGATTGGTTATGTGA
This sequence comes from uncultured Syntrophaceae bacterium, assembly GCA_964571315.1. GTDB lineage: Bacteria > Desulfobacterota > Syntrophia > Syntrophales > UBA2210 > UBA6078. The sequence goes on along the minus strand of CAZNBR010000096.1, from coordinate 3,330 downwards.
CTAACAAATCTTTCATATCTTCTGCCATCCCAGGTTATTCTTCGCATAATTCTGCGCAATCAAAACTCCCCATTCGAAATGATAAGAGATATGTTCGCAAAAGAGAAGCAAAACAGGAGATTTAATCGGTTGACATGAAAGACAAAGACATAGCAACAGGACATCTGATCAGGGAACTTAAAGAGGCACGCCGAAAATTAAGCGAATTTGAGGAGGCGGAAAAGGATCGGCGTACAGAGGAGAGTATGTATGGCTCCCTGGAAAACAGTGCGCGTGCGGGTATCTACATTGTTCAGGATGGAAGATTTCGTTTTGTCAATCACTATGTCTCAAAATTTTTAGGCTATTCAAGAGAGGATATAATCGGTAAAGATCCAATAAGCTTTGTGCATGCCCATGATCGCAAGATGGTTATAGAGAACGCACAGAAGATGTTGAAGGGGGAGCGCTTATCTTCCTATGAGTTTCGATCTCATGCAAAAGACGGCAGCATTCATTGGATAGAGGAAATCGTCAGGCCCACCAAATACGAGGGCAGGGCGGCAGTCCTCGGTAATATGACGGAAGTAACCGAAAGGGTAAAGTCACGGGAAAAACAAAAAGAACTTGAAACCGTCGAAGCATCTATTCTTGCAGCAATTCCGCATGCGGTAATTGGTCTGAAAGACAGGCGCATCATGTTTGTAAATCATGGTATTCAAGCCGTCTTTGGGTGGAATGAGGAGGAACTGATCGGCAAAAGCACAAGGATTCTCTACCGAACGGAAGAAGATTACGAAAAGATGGCCGATCTCTATTCAAGATTACAGCGGCAAAAGACAGTAGGGACTGAATTCCCCTGCAGACGAAAAGACGGTGCCGACATTGAATGTATGGTGAGCGCATCGAGAATAGGAGAGAGTCTTAAGGAAAAAAACATTGTAATTACGTATGAAGATATTACGGAACGGGAAAAAGCTAAAAACGAATTGGAGCATTCCCGGGAGCAACTGCGAAATCTTTCCATTCATCTTCAATCGATCCGTGAGAAAGAGAGTGCCCGGATAGCGAGAGAACTGCATGACGAACTGGGACAACTCCTCACAGCACTGAATATGGATCTTGTTATGCTTGGGAAGAAGATACCACGGGATCAGGTTGCCCTTGTTGAAAGAGCGGATTCATCAATAAAACTGGTTGATATGACGATGAATACGCTGAAGCGCATATATATGGATCTCAGGCCGGGAATGCTCGATCACCTTGGTCTTGCCGCCGCTATACGGTGGCAGGTCGGAGAGTTTCAAAAACGATCGGGGATACAATGCAGATTGACCATCGAACCGGAAGAGATTTCTATCGACGGGGATCTCTCCACGGCTATCTTTCGTATCTTACAGGAAACCCTGACCAATATAATGCGACATGCGGAAGCGACAAGAGTAACTATAAGTCTCAAGAAAACGAAAAAGAATATTGATCTGGTTGTCCGTGACAACGGAAAAGGAATAAGTGAAGAAGAGCTGAGTAAAATCAACTCATTCGGTCTGATAGGAATTCGGGAACGCGCCTATTCCTGGGGAGGAACTGTTGTGATATCAGGACAGACAGGCAGGGGCACCACCATAAAGGTTCATATTCCATACGAGAAAAACGGAGACATGAGATGAAAAAGATACAGATACTGATTGCCGATGATCACCCAATCGTTCGTGCGGGTCTCAAACAGATTATTTCAGAAACTAAAGACATGGCGGTAGCAGACGAGGCGGGCAATGGCCAGGAGGTCCTGAATCTCGTAAGAAAAAAGGAATACGACCTTTTGTTGCTCGACATATCAATGCCCGGAAGAAATGGTCTGGAGATATTGAAAGAATTGAAAAGTGAATATCCGAAGTTTCCTGTTCTCATCCTGAGCATCTATCCGGAGGAGCAGTATGCAGTGAGGGCATTCAGAGCAGGGGCATCGGGATATTTGACAAAGGCAAGCGCACCTAATGAGCTGATTTCCGCAATTAACAAAATTGTCAAGGGCGGCAGATACGTAAGTGAATCTCTTGCTGAAGAATTGACCTATTACCTTGATAAAGACGCCTCAAGGCCTCCCCATGATTTGCTCACAGATCGTGAGTATCAGGTCATGTTGATGTTGGGTTCAGGGAAAACGGTTAAAGAAGTCGCGGAAAAACTTGTTCTCAGCGTAAAGACCATCAGCACGTACAGGACTCACATTCTCGAAAAAATGAAAATGAAAAACAATGCCGAGGTCACCCTTTACGTAGTAAAGAACAAACTTATAGAGTAGGACATACACTGATACAAGAGAGATATTATGTCTTATAGCACAGCACACCTTTATCCTCCCATATATTATTAATTATCCTACAAAATAATCAGACACTTACCGATTGCCTGTTCTATCGCTTTGCATTAAATTAACTGCACCGGAAAAAGTAAATATAATACGGTGGAAAGGAGTCTGAATCATGAATAGTAAGATAAACAAAAAGGGGAATGCTGAAGATATGTTGAAGGAAGATGCATTATGGGACGATCCCATGTGTTACCCTGCTTACGACACAACAAGCTTGCTTGAAAGACACGGCGCGGTCTGTAAAGATCGTAATAAAGATGCGGCAGAAATCAACGCCTGCAGAGTTGCTGCCTGATTTCAAGAAGACATTGTCAGTCCGTTAATTGTAATAACTAATAATTCAAAACGTTTCGTAAATATCATTGTTAAGCTGTTATTTCGAGCTGAGCGATACATCGTAAGGCATTACATATGTGACAAAGATCTCTCCCTTCTGTCTAGATGACATAAAGCTTACGAAACAAACTACTGCCTGGATTAACTCAAAGAGGGGTAATAAAATCAATGGATGAGATACAGAGAGTTGCGGTTATTGGAACGGGGGTCATAGGTGCTGCCTGGGTCACGTTGTTTGCGGTAAAAGGGTACACTGTTAAGGCATATTCACGATCGGTTGAAACGCGAGAGAGGGGCTTTAAAAGTGTTCAGTCAAACCTCGATTTTTTTGTAGAGAAGAGGATTATTTCGGAGAGTGATAAGCAAAGGGCTCTTGAACGAATAACCATGGTAAAAGACATGGCTGAAGCAGTTAAAGATGCAGATTTTGTTGAGGAATGTACCGGTGAAGTGTATGACATCAAGAAAAATATTTTCAGGGAGATGGGGAAACATGCCCCTGACCATGCCATCCTTGCAAGCAGTACCTCTGGTCTCAGCATGACAGAGATTCAAAAGGTTGTATCACAAAAAGATAAATGCATTGTCACACATCCATGGAATCCCCCGCATTTAATTCCACTGATTGAGATAGTTCCCGG
>CAZNBR010000095.1:0-8591 GCA_964571315.1 uncultured Syntrophaceae bacterium | reverse complement strand
GATTCCCTTCCGCCGGGCATTCGGTACGGTTGATCCGTCGGCAATAGCCCCTGCCGCGTCGGTGGGTCCGTCCGTGCCATCCGTTCCTCCGCTCAGAACGGTTATGCCGTCCAGCCCATCTATTTCAATAGCGGCGGCAAGCACAAGCTCCATATTCCGTCCACCGAGGCCGTCCCCGCGGATAGTGACCGTCGTTTCACCCCCAGAGATAATGCACCCCGGGACCGGAACGGGATTGCCGGACTGTTGTATCTCCCGGGCAATGGCCGCGTGGACCTTCGCCACCTCTCGGGTCTCTCCCTCTATGGTTGAAGAGAGGATGATCGCGTTATACCCCAGCGCGGCCGCTTTCCGTTTCGCGGCTGAGACCGACAGGGTGCAGCTACCGATAATAAGCGTGCAGGCCCTCTCAAAGGCCGGATCGCCCGGTTTGGGCGTTTCAGGGTGTTTCCCCTGAATTCCCCCCTTCAGATACGCCATAACCGGGTGGGGCAGCGTACCGCCGAGATTACACCTGTCTACGATCTCCATGCAATCGGCGAAGGTGCTTCTATCGGGAACAGTCGGGCCGGAGGCGATCACATCGAGATCATCGCCGATCACATCCGAGAGCACCAGCGTCACGAGCGTTGCCGGAAGGGCCGACATCGCCAGCCTCCCCCCCTTTATTTCCGAGATATGTTTCCGTATGGTATTGATCTGATGTATATCGGCCCCGCAGTCCAGGAGGGCCTGCGTTGTTTTCTGCTTATCGTCAAGAGAGATGCCGCCGGCAGGAAGGGGAAGAAGCGCCGAGCCCCCGCCCGATATGACGCACAGGACAAGGTCCCGCTCGCCGGCGCCTTCAAGAAGATCAAGGATGCGCCGGGAGCCTCGGACACCCGCCTCGTCAGGGATCGGATGCCCCGCCTCCGTCACGGAGACAGTCTTCAGGGCACATCCATGACCATACTTTGTGATTATGATACCCTCTGTCAGGTATGGACCCAGGACACCTTCGAGCGCAGCGGCCATACTCGCGGCCGCCTTCCCGGCGCCGACAACCATGATCCGGTCAAACGCGCCGAGGTCGTACTCCCTGTCGCCGACCACCAACCGCTCCCCCGCGAGCCTTACGGCACGCCGGACCGCCTCACCGGGATCCGCGGCCTTCAGCCCGGCATCAAAGATTGCCCTGATATCCGAACGGGGGTTTTTCATCTTGTCTGTCTACCTCCCGGCCACCTTCCGGCACGGCGTCTGTGATACGTGCCAAGGTTTCCTACGATTCGGTCTTCTTCGTGACCCCGCTCTTTATGGCGTCCACCGCGTCCCTGAGCGCCGAGAACACATTCTCCCTGAAGTCTCCGGCAACCGCGACCAGCATAACGTCATCGCCGGGGAAGAGCCTCCCCTCCTGCACCTGCGCGAGCACCTCGATAATCCCCGGACGCTGTTTTATTTCAGATATGATTTCTTCCAGCCGATTCCGGTCCGCCTTCACCAGCAGCTCGCTGACGGGCTTCCCGTCCCTGGACGTATTTCGCACCACGCCGTTGTGGCACAGGATCATCCCCGCCTTCTTATAATCGGGATGAGCCTTAATTTCCTGTATCATCTTTGCCAGATCCATTCTCTCCTCCTGTCTCAACCGAAAAACTGTCTACCCCATAACACACAGAAATCACAGAATCAATCCCCATGTATCTCCTTCTTGACTGTCAGGAATAACTATGCGAGAAAGATGGCTATGTACCAAAGAAGACGATTAAGGAAACGTCAGAAGAACCTCCTGAAGATGGGTGATTTTCTGCCGAAGGTCCTCAGTAAGAAAAAGATACTTCTGGATATACTGGATCACAGCATCCTGGATACCTGGCACCGGGCGGTCGGACCCCAGATATCGGCCAACACGAATCCATTCAAGTTCAAGAACAATACATTGTTTGTAAATGTTTCGTCCCCGGCCTGGATGCAGCAACTGCGATTTATGAAACAGGAGATCATGGACAAGATCAATCCCGAGTGGGAAAAGGAAGAGATAAAGAATATCTATTTCGCGATAGGCGATATACCGCAAACACCCGCCCAACCGGCAGATCCTGCCGCTGACTTCAGCCCGCGTCTCTTGAAGGAACGGGACAAGAGACTCATCAGGGAAAACCTCTCTCAGGTAGACGATGAGGAGCTGAAGGCCATACTGAAAAAGGTCATGACAAAAGAGATCATCAAGCGGAGGTTGAACGAGTAAGAAATGATCCGCTGAGGATCTGATTCATCTCGTCGGAATACCGGCCGTTGTCCCTGTAAATGAAGAGCGGCGGCAGTATCTCCACCTCCCCCCCCCTCGACGTACCGTTCATGTACACGATGCGGAGAAGCTCCGGTTCGATATCATTCCCCAGCATCCGGGCAATAAGGTGGACCCCCTGCTACAGCGCAATCAGTTCGATTCTCCATAAAACCACTTGACTTTACAACATGCTTGCGCATAAAAAAAGAAAACCAGGGGAATAATATCCCTGAAATTTCATGTAACATAACTCCAAAATATCAGGATTGACATGAAATCACGCCAATCATATCCTGTTTCAGAATTCAATAAGATTCTTTTTCCCCGAAATCTAAGGCAGCACCTTTCTTATCTAAAGCCCGTATTTGTAGTATAGGGAAATGAATACCGTGATTTCATACATCTGATGTTGCCGGATTTTTTAAAAACAAAGGAGGATACTGTATGTACAAGATAGCGGTTATTCCGGGTGACGGAATCGGTAAAGAAGTCATAAAAGAGGGAATGCAGGTGCTCGATGCGGCCGGCAAGAGATTCGGATTTTCTTTTGAATGGCGAACCTTTCCCTGGGGATGTGACTATTACCTTGCAAACGGAGAGATGATGCCCTCCGACGGATTAGAACAATTGAAAGCATACGACGCCATATTTATGGGCGCCGTCGGCGACCCCGGTGTTCCTGACCATATATCCCTCTGGGGCCTTCTCCTTCCGATTCGACAAGGATTAAGGCAATACGTGAATCTGCGGCCCGTGAGATTATTACGGGGGATAACGAGCCCCCTGAGAAATAAAGCACCCGGGGATATTGATTTTTATGTCGTCAGAGAAAACAACGAAGGCGAATATTCAAAAATCGGCGGCAGTATCTATACGGGTACGGAGGAGGAAATTACAATTCAGGAATCAGTCTTTACTCGAAAAGGTGTGGAACGGATACAGAGATTTGCCTACGAACTGGCGAAAAAACGGAACAAGAAACATCTCACTTCGGCTACAAAATCGAACGGAATTATCTTTACGATGCCTTACTGGGATAAAATATTTGCAGAACTCTCTTCGGCCTACCCCGATGTTGAAACGGATCAATTTCACGTTGATGCCCTGTGTGCCAGAATTGTTCTTGAACCGGAATATTTTGACGTCATCGTGGCAAGCAACCTATTCGGAGATATCATATCCGACCTCGGACCCGCTGTGACGGGAAGTCTTGGGGTCGCGGCATCGGCCAATCTGAATCCGGAAAGGGAGTTCCCCTCCATGTTTGAGCCGGTTCATGGTTCCGCCCCCGACATCGCGGGAAAGGGAATCGCCAATCCCATTGGTCAAATATGGTCAGGCGCTCTGATGCTTGAACATCTTGGAGAACCAGACGCGGCCCGTGTCATTGAAGAGGCCATGGAAACAGCCCTCGATGATCGCAATATCAAAACACCCGATCTGGGAGGCACTGCAACGACTGAGGAATTAGGCAGAACCATCGCTGAGATCGTGGCAGGTTGAAAAGCAGGAAATGATTTGAAATGAAAACTATGAAAACCGTTCAGGGGGGAAGCCATTCCCATCAAGCGAAGGTTGAACGAGTAAAGGGCGATCCGCTGAGGATTTGATCCACCTCGTCGGAATACCGGCCGTCATCCCTGTAAATGAAGAGCGGCGGCAGTATCTCCGCCTCCTCCCCCGCCCCCTTGACGCCTTCGGCCAGGATAAACACCCCCCCGGATGTACCGTTCGAGTGCACGATGCGGAGACGCTTCGGTTCGATGTCATTACCCCGCATCCGGGTAATAAGATGGGCCCCCCTCGCCGCGGGATAGATAACATACACGCGCCCGGAATCCTTCAGCAGATACCGGGCGGAGGCGAGAAAATCATCTATCGTGCCCCTGATCTCATGCCGCGCGACTGCCCTCTCATTATCGGGGTTGATCCTCCCCGAATTCAACCTCCGGTACGGGGGATTAAAGACCGCCGCGTCGAATGATTGCGGGCCAAAGAGCTTCCGGATTTTCTTCACATCGCCAGGATACACCCTGATCCTGTCCCCCAGGCCGTTCAACGCTACACTTCTCCCCGCCATATCGGCCAGATCCTTTTGTATCTCGACCTCCGCTATGCCCGCCTCCGGGAACCTGAGCGCCAGAATCAGGGCTATAATGCCGCTGCCCGTCCCCAGGTCAACGACGCGATCGCCCTTCCTGAGGGTCACAAAATCCGCCAGGAGCAGAGAATCCACTGAAAAGCGGTACCCCTTCTCCTTCTGCAGGACCCTCAGACGGCCGCGGAAGAATTCATCGATCGTCTCACCATCCTGCTTCAACCCGGAAATCTCATTGTCCATACGTGATTCCTCTTCAAAAACAGCTCCTCAAAAAACTCTTTGCCCCATCGCCGCGAACTTTATACGGGATGATATCGGCAAGCAAATCGCAAGTCAAGAAACGAAAGGGATGGGGGAAGACGAGCAGCGAGGGCCATCAGTAGCGACTTAAATCTTCAACTACATAAAATTACTTGACAAAAAATCCTTACGATGTATTGTTTCCCTGTTTGCCGCAGGGAGAATCTTTCTTGCCGAAGACACGTGGCAGTATCGGACGCGAAAGAGAGCTGCTACTACTCCAGAGAAAGGCAACAAAATCCGGTTGAGAGGTGGGCACATGCAGCTTGAAGGATGGATCATACTTGTTTTAATTGCCGTCTGCATCGTACTTTTCCTGCTCCTGTGTTATTCGAACCGGAAGCTCACCGTACAATCCGAGTCCCTCGCACAACTCGACAGTCAGAAACGTTCCCAGTCGGTCCGTTACGGCAAGCTAACAGAGCAGTTCATGCCCTTTCTGGAATCGTACCCCTATGATCCGCACGACTTCAGGTTTCTGGGCACCCCCATTGACGGTGTGCAGTTTACGGAGGACTCCATTGTCCTTATCGAGTTCAAGACAGCGGACTCTCGGCTTTCGCACCGGCAGCGCGCCATAAAGAAGATGGTTGAAGAGGGAGCTGTACGCTTCGAAATCCACAGGATGTCCTGACCGGGTCTACCTGGAAAGTATGGAGAGACCATCTTAGACATAGGCTCTGTTCACTATCCCCAGGTGTATCCGTACTCCACGCCCCCGCACGGGAACATTATTATCAGCTCCCCAAATCCGCAATTACGGATCAATTCCGGGAACAGCGGGAATTCCTGAATTCGGTATTTCTTCGATCTCTCTCCTTTGAGAATATCATGCCGCCGTAATGCAGAACAATCGTTCTATTCAGTCAGGGGAAAAATCTGATACAAAAAATGGGACGAAGACGGTAATCCTGCAGGAATGCAGTCTGATTAAAGAACTCCCAGCCTTCAGTTTCATTACGAGACAGTTTGCTACAACACCAAATGCCTGAAAGCTACAAAGGGGACTGAGGTCTATCAATCAGTCCCCTGTCTTTGTTCTATTTACGATGTAGCGATCTTTTCAATTCAAACCTATTTTCCCTTGAATGCAGGTTCCCGTTTTTCAAGTAAAGCGCTGATCCCTTCTCTGGCATCATCCATTTCAAAGGTACGTGACTGGCAGTGAGCTTCAAATTCCGCTGCGCCAGCGGGGTCCCAGTCAAGACCTCGGTGGATGGACCGTTTTATCATTCTGACGGCCACTGGGGCGCAGGCGGCTATTTCCCGGGCGAGTTCCCAGGCTTTTTCAGAAATTTCATTCTGGTTGAGCGCGTAGTTGGCAAGTCCCATATCGGCGGCGGTTTTACCGTCTATGAGACGTCCTGTGAAAAGGAGTTCATTGGCGACAGGCATACCTACAATTCTAGGCAGCATATAAGATATCGCCATCCCGGTGTGCAATCCCAGACGCGCGAAATTAGCGCCGTATTTTGAATCGATGTTGGCTATCCTGATATCGCAGATAAGACCCAATCCGAACCCCCCGCCTATAGCATGCCCGTTCATGGCGGCTATAGTGGGGATTTTTATCTCCTGGACTTTCAAGAAAGGACCGTACGTTTCCAGGAGGGTTTCATGGGGCAAAGTGCCTCTGTCGTCAACAAGTCCGCTTTTAAAATCGGCACCGGCGCAGAAACTTCCTCCTGTTCCCGTAATGATCAGGCAGCGCAGATTTTTATCATTTTTAACCCTGTTGACAGCCTCAAGGAAGGCGGGCATTGTTTCTTTGTCCATGCTGTTGCGGTTTTCAGGCCGATTGAGTGTGATTTGCGCAATCAGGTCTTGAGTTTCAAAAAGAACCGGTGGATTCGACATAATAAGATCTCCTTTACAATATTTATTCAATATACACTTATTTTTCTCAGATTCGCCAGTCCGGTGCCCATCCATTTATCTTCTCTTAAGAGAGTGGGCACCTGTTCAAGTGTTAAAACCAGTTATTCGTCTTTGTTTTTACTGTTCCGGTTGCCTTTGCGATAGGGTTGGTATCATGTGATATTTCGGATTCTATCGATGCCATTCTTCTTCCCTTATCTACCTGATATCTGATTCTGATAAGAACTTCCTTTTTCATGGGGGGAGTATAAGAAAAACGACCGTGTGAGTCAATGGAATAAAGACCGCAGCATATGGTATGGGCGCCGATGATCGTGGGGGGAATGGGTCCGGGTACCCAACGAATCGGGAGAGTGGCCCCCTTTTCGACCGTTTCATTCGTCACGATGTCATGTTCAGGCAGCTTTCGAGCAGATCTCTCCTGCACGCTCATGATACATGAGGCATCATGACTGCTTGTGCCCTTGAGGGTAATTGCAGGGATCCCAGCAGTATTGAGTGACTCGCTAGAGGGGATCGTCATGTATTGGCAGCCCGGAACCACCATCCATGACGTATTCGGTACTCGGCATCCGGCGGGAACAATTCAGGAATTCCGCTGTCCCAGGGATCCCTCCGGCAGTTCAACCGATTTCGACTGACCCCGTTAGCCAGAACTCTTCTCCATGCCAACGTTCGCGATCTTACATAAAAAGAAGGCTGCTTTATAAAATTACCCTCTCAACTTCGATTATAGACACCCTCGATTTTTCAGTTTTCTGATGCCATCCGTTATTGGAGAGGCATATTCCGCCTCCCGAAAGCACCACCCTATCCGCCTCGGCCCTGGCAATCACATTTTCGGAAACCGAAACATACAATCTTATAATGATATGGTGAAGATCCCTGGGATCGATGAACCTCCCGGACGCTTCTTTTCATCCAACGATTATTCCCTCCGTCCTCCCCTGACGGGCATTCTCTTGTTTTTTTATCGGATTCAGGGGGGAACCTCTTATGAGCCTCCGCGCCCTTACGGACGGGGCTACCGCCGGATTACAGCGGTATATTGTTATGCTTTTTAGGAGGCCTTGTTTCCATTTTATCCTTGAATGCTTCAAGGAGAACCACAATCCTTTTCCTCGTTTCCCTTGGGGCAATAACCTCGTCAATAATCCCTAAATCCGCCGCAAAATACGGATTGTTGAACTGTTTTTCATAGGCTCCAACCAGTTCGGCGCGCTTGGCCGCCGGATCCTCGGCGCCGGCAATTTCACGCCGGTAGATTATGTTGCAAGCCCCTTCAGCGCCCATTACGGCTATTTCAGCGGTCGGCCAGGCCATAATATAATCGGCCCCAAGAGACTTGGAACACATGCCGATGTAGGCTCCGCCATAATCCTTGCGGGTAACAACGGTAATTTTGGGTACCGTGGCTTCAGAGTACGCGTGAAGAAGCTTGGCCCCGTGTGTAATAATACCCGCCCATTCCTGTTCTGTCCCCGGCATATATCCGGGGACGTCGGCAAACGTGAGAACCGGTATATTAAAAGCGTCGCAGAATCTGATAAACCGCGCTGCCTTGTCGGAAGCCTTGTAATCCAGGACACCCGCGGTGAATTTTGGATTATTGGCAATAACGCCGACAGGCTGTCCCATAACCCTGATAAAGGCCACGGTGATACTCTTCGCCCACAGTGCATGAGACTCAAACATCTCGTTATTATCCGCAACTGCCATGATAATGTTTTTCATATCGTAACCGCGTGTCGCCCTGTCCGGAATAATGGCATCAAGCTCCGGGCATTCCCGGTCGGGGCTATCGGTACAGTCTTTAACGGGGAGAGGGCTATGGCAGCTATCCGGGAGATAGGACAACAGGTCCCTCACCTTATTGATACAGTCTTCGTCGTTCTCCGTGGCAACGTGACAAACGCCGCTTTTTGTCGCATGGGCCACGGCTCCGCCGAGTTCTTCATGCGTAACCTGCTCACCGATAACCGCTTTAATTACATCCGGCCCGGTTATGTACATATGGCTGGTTTTTTTAACCATGAAAAC
>CAZNBR010000094.1:0-8701 GCA_964571315.1 uncultured Syntrophaceae bacterium | reverse complement strand
TGTGAACCGCCGGGAGGTTTCCTTCAATCTTTATTACTTATGCATTCAAACAGATGTATTCGTTTGCGTTGCTCAACTCTTCTTTGTCCAGGAGATTTCTCCCGCCTTGCAATCTGTCCCCTTTTACCTCAAAAACAAAGGTGATCTCCAGGATACCGCTTATACGTCAAATTCGGTAATGGTACCGGCCTGATTGAAAAAGAAACGATCCCCGAGTTCGTGTGCCAGAAAAGCACTTGCGTTCGGTCCCGTACAGTGGGACACCCCGATGCGCTGAATATCGAGGCGTTTGATTGCCTCGAGGGTCAGTCGGACCCTGTCCTCAGAAGCCCTGTACAGATGAGTCCCTCCGACGACGGCGTAGACTTCATCACAACCGGTTAATTTCTGCGCATGCGTTATGGTGTTGACAATGCCCCGGTGGGCGCAACCGGCTATAATGATGAGACCCTTGTCAGATCTAATAAATAGGGACTGATCGTCTTTGAGTGGATCGGGATCGTACCCATCATCGGTCTGGATGTAGAGTCCAGCCTCGATTTTTTCGTAGTCGTTCAGCATCGGGACCTCACCACTTGTTACGATCCGGTCGGTAATCCACACCGGTTCCGGTGTCAGGTGAAAGGATGCCCCCAGGCTTTCCAAAAGTATCCGGGGAAAAGGAATGCCGGCATATCGATAGTTAGTCTGATTCGCCGAACGCCCAAATTTAGGTGCCCACACATCCGGATGAGCGATGATCTCGACCGGTGTTCCCGATACATCGTCCAACCTGAGCATATCCACCACACCGCCGGTGTGATCGTAATGGCCATGACTGAAGAGTATTTTGTCGACACTCTTGATTTTCACTCCCATGACCTTGGCATTGTGGGCAGCCACCATAGTGCGTCCCGTATCAACCAGAATAGTGACGTCATCCGTTTCTACCAGAATACTTAATCCCCATTCGGCAAGCAGGCCCAGCCCGTTTACCGCATTTTCAGCTAACGTTGATAAGCGTATGTGCATGGTATATTCTATCCTCCTTTTTGCTTTCTAGTGCCTGCGTGAAAACTTTTTGTATATTGGCGATCTCTGACCGACCCTGCCATAGGCGAGACCCGTCAGTTCGTTAAATTTATCACATTTTTTTAAATAGTCGCTATCACTATTTTTCATATTCGTTTCTCCCACTCTCTGATATCTCCTGGGATGATCTCGAAAAGGGGATGTGGTTCCGGCTCCGTAACGTGTCGGATCTTCAGGAAACATTCCGGGCTGCGTTCAGAGAGCTTTGACCTGAGATGCTCCCATTCGTAGAGCAACTGTCCGTGAGTTTCCGAAATGCGTCTGTGAACCCTGTCCGGTTCGATTTTTGCCTGATCGAAACGATAGCCGCGGCGCACAGATTCACTGTGCACGGCCTCCAGATAGGCCGCGATGCTCGCGACCGGTGAAGGCTGGCCACGGAACCGGGTGAGCTGGGGATGATGAATGTAACCCCTCGTCCTGCCCAGCAGAACCGCCTGCGCGAGCAGACCCTCCCTCCAGAGAGCCAGCAAGCCCTGCCTGTCCAGATACTGAGGATGTATGGTCCAGATTCTCATCCCTCTTCTTGCGGAACGGTGTTTATATAGTTCTCGATAAAAACCTAAGCCGTCACAAAAAGCCCTGTCTCTCGTTTCGAAAAACAGGGCTCTAGATGATCAGACCATAGCCCTTCCGTGGTTACAGCTGTTCAGAAGCACACGTCATACGTTCAAAATTTGATAGAACCCGCTAAACGACTGAATCAGCGCTAAGGGAAATGCAAAGGGGTGAGCATAAAGAGAGGAACGTGAGAAGAGTTCAAAATCTGATAGAAGTTGCTAACCAGTTAAGCCCATTACCATTACATGTCAAGGAGTATTGTCGTTGGGGAAAGCTCGACGGTATGCAGTCCCCTCAGCTTTTCATCCAAATTCAGCTTCCCAACGCTTATCGGGATCGGCAAAATGGACATTTTTTATATCGAAGACTTCAGGGTCAAAATTTCCACCTGCCCACTCGAGCATCTCTTCATATTCCTCATCATCGGGCGTTTTTATGATTTTGAGAAAATTCTGATATCCCCACGGTCCGCCACAATCCTCAGGTGGGCATGACCTCTTTCCTGCAATACAGACCGGATACTGAGCGTCTTCCGATCGAGCAACTATTTCTTCCAACTCTATCGTGTGTTCCCAGTTATCTCCGAAATCATACTGATAATCTGCTTTTGGATTGTCCATTAAAAAGTAATCAGCTATCTTTCGTCTCCGTCCTTGACGCGTTCTTGTGTCGGATTTAAACTCTTCATCCGGAACCCCTATTTCCTCTTTCATGCCTGTAGAAGGATTGATTATCCTAAATATATGGAGGTGATAATCAAGCCACCCCATGGCATCCTGTATGGCAACATGCAAATCCCAGAAGGTGTAGGATTCCGGAACCTGTATCCTTCGCCAGACAGGAGGCTTGATGTCCTTCAATGTAATCTTAAATTGATACACTTTTTTGAATTTCTTCTGCATTGCGGTCCTCCACGAAACGCGAATGCGTTCCGGATTTCTCTCGTTTTTTTGAATCAGTGAAATCGCCAAACCTTCCCAGCATTTTTTTAATCGCGCCTTTCGCTTCTTCATACGTGATTCGTTTTACGGCCCGGTCGGACACACCGCCTAATTCCAGCTTTCCGTAGTCGTACCGGTCAAGCGTGTCCAGGGCGTAGCTGAAATCACCGATAACCTTCAGGAGGCCTTCGGATTCAGACGTGGAGAGCGATGTGCGATCCGCTATATTTTCGATGAGCCTGATCGATTCTTTGAGTGCTTCGTATTTTTCGATCTGTGTCTGTAATCTTTTTTCATTCAGCGCGTAACCCGTGACAAGATACTCCTTCAGTATCCTGTTGGCCCAGACGCGGAACTGGGTGCCCCGCAATGAATTGACGCGATAACCCACGGAAATGATCATATCCAGGTTATAGAATTCGATATTACGAGTTATCTTCCTGTCGCCTTCAATTTGAACTGTTGCATTTTTTGCAACAGTTGACTTTTTTTCAAGCTCGCCTTCCCTGAAGATGTTGCTTATGTGTCTGGAAATGACGGATTTGTCCCTGTCGAAGAGACCAACCATCTGGTTCAGGCTCAGCCAGACAGTATCCTCTGCCAGACTAACCTCCAGATACGTCTGACCGTCTTCGGTCTGATATATGACTATCTCACCTGTATTGATCTGTTGATTCATATGTTATTTACCGTCCGGAGCGCGGAACCGGATTGAAAACGCATCCCATTTTTCGTTCCGGCGACTGCACTATTAATCAAGCCGTTCACAAGCATACGTCATGCGTTCAGAATCCGGCAGAACCTGCTAACCGGTTAAACCCATTACCGTTATATGTCAAGAAGTATTGTCGAGGGGCAGGCTCCGGTGATATGCCCCCGAATGATACTAATACCACCCCCGGCGGGGCAAACCCGTAGAAATGAGTTGCTATCTTCGGCGAATCATATTATTTCTTCGTGTCGTGGCCTGATCATGCTTGGAGGATGCCCGAGAATAAGTCTTTATGTCATTTTGACCAGAGGGAAAAATCTAAAGACTACGTATTTTCAATATAATAAGATTTCTCGCTCCGCTCGAAATGACAAATTCGGTACGTTTTCGGACAACCCCCTTGAACAACAGCGCGAAGGGATCGGAAGCCGAGTTCGGAGACATCACACGTGATCAAACGATTCTGACGTTTTCCAGGAAGCGGTCTATCAACGGGAGGAACAAATCATTATGTGCCGGATAAAACGTATTGTCAGATTCAGCTTCTGTATTTTCATCATGGCCGCATTCTTCGGATGCGCCGTGCCAAATGCAAATATCAATGCCCCATCCGGAGCAGGCATGAATAGCGGGGCCGTGTATCAGCCGAAGGCTCCTCCCGGCATTCAAAGCATCGACGCCGCGAAGGCGGATCTGGCGCGACTTCTGGGAAACAGAGACAGACTGTTCGGCATTACATTCGGGAGTGGTAAATATTATTCTGAACGGGATCTTAATCTGTATGCCAATCTCCCCGAGCTGACTGAACTAGATAAAGGCCATACTGGCGCGGTCAGCAGACTGTATGATTCCAATAATCGGCTTAAACACTTCCTGTTTAAGAGTATGCTTGTTCTGGATGACAGGATCGAGATATCCCCGCGTATAACTTTTTACTATACCGATTTGATGGATTGCCTTATCTCTGTCACAATCAGCAAAGATAAGCACCCATACATCTACACCATCCATCTTCGGGATCAGCTTTTATTCCATTTTCATAAGGGAGATCTGGCCGACGCGCAGAGATTTGCCGATGACCTCTTTTTTATCCAGCAGACGCTGAAAAAACAGTATGGCGGGCAGAGCGCTCTCTTCGAATCGAAGGCCGCCGAATATCGCGCCCTGACAGTCAAGCCGCCGGTGTCGGAGGAGCAGCGAAGATACATCGTTCAGGCCAATGCATTGAGTCAACGGAAGGCGTACGCGGAGGCCCTTGAGCTTTACCTCAAAGCCGTTGAACTCGACTCCGTTTCGTATCCGGGAGCCTATTTCAATATGGCTCTTCTTTCGGCGCAGATGAAATGGTTCAATTCGGCTATCTCCTATATGAAACAGTATCTGCTCCTCGTACCCGACGCCAAGGACGCCCGTAGCGCTCAGGACAAGATATATGAATGGGAATTCCTGATAAAGAAATAGGACTGGATATGATGAACAAAATGATTAAAGTCTTCTTGTGTACGATCCTGCTGGTATGCTTCATATCCGGCCAGGCGAACGTGTATGCCCAATCGATCCCCGAGGCATCCGGACCGACGATGGATTGTGAAGGAACGATCCGAGCTTGGGTGTTGAGCGGATACTATCGCCCTGGTGACTGTCATTGCGAGAACGGGCGACCGGTTTGCAACAAGTCACCATCCGGGGCCAAATCATCCGGCTCCAAGGCAGCTCACCATTCGGCACAGATGAAGGCCATGATCGTCGGGACCATCTTTGAGAGCCTTCTGACGTCACTGTTCGCTACCGATACATCAAACAGTCAAGCGGCACTTGCAGCACAGCAACAAGCGGCCGCGCTCGCGGCGCAACAGGCGGCGGCAGCACAAAGGGCCCAGGCCGCGGCCGCCCAGGCGGAGTACGAGAGAATGATGAGGTCATACAAACAACTGGACGGCACGCAGGGGGCGGCCTTCAAAACCCTGTCGGATTCAAGTCTGGCAATGAAATCTCTGGATGGCGACGCCGAAACCCTTGCGGCCAACGCCCGGAAGCCCTTTGACACGGCGTTAGCTCTTCAATCCCCGCCTCTACCCGAGACAACCGGCAATTCCACCCCCTTCTTCGGGGATACCATGCCGATTGAGGATATTCAGACACTGGTCAACCCCGAGAAGGACCCCCGCGTGGTTGACCTGGGGAAAGCCGTATCCTATGTGGTAGACAGCATAAAGAATGACAGTGCGAAGATTGAGGAAAGCATCAAACCATATGACGGGAATGGAAACGGCGAACCCATCACCCGGGACCCGGCTTGTTCAAAAATTGCAGACAAATTAAATAGGTTTATCAAACAGAGGGCGAACTTTCAGAAGACCATCAATTTTTCTCAGGAGCAGTACGCGACCTGGAAAACCGCCAATCGCAATGCCTTGCTGAATGCCGCGAAGGACGGGTTGGAGTATTTCACCGGGCAACTGCTTGACGGACTTTCTAAAAGAGAAAAAGTCGCAGATCGCCTTCAGGAAATCGCCACACAGATGGCGCAAGATGGGCTGAACATTTCCGAGATACAGGCAAGAATAGATCGATTGCGAACGGTGTCTTCAATTGCCAAATCCACCAGCAACACGATGGATTGGCAAACCTTCATGAAGGATGGAATATCCGGTCTTCTGAATCAACTGACCTCTTCAAACAACGAGATACAGGAGATGTTTCAAGACCCCAAAATGCAGAAATATTTCGAAAAAGATTCCCCGGAGTTATCCGTTCTGCTCGATATTTCAAAGATTGCCGCGGCGAATAAGGTTTTTGGAAAATGGGTATTGAAAAAAGTCCCGCTCATTGCGGCCATCGAGCTTTCGATTAATCAAACTTACAACGCCCTGGACTGGTACCTGAGTTTCACGCATATTGTCAAGGCCAACAAAATCAACGGGGAAGTGCTGTACGCGGCAAAGTCGCTCCAGAAGCATATTGACGACACCTCCCTTGAATTACGGGAATGCCCGCGTTGATCAAAGCTCTCTTACAGGAAACGACTTATCAAAGAGAGGAAGGAGAAAAAATCATTATGTATCAGATAAAAGATATCTTTAGGTTCAGTCTTTGTGTTTTCATAATGGCCGCGTTTTTTGGATGCGTTGCACCAAATTCCGGCATCAATGCCCCATCCGGAGCAGGCATGGCGACGGGGGCTGCGTATCAGCCGAAGGCTCCGGCAGGTATTGTGACCCTCGATGCGGCGAAAAAGGACCTGGCAGATCTTCTTAAACCCCAAAGCCGGTTCTTTTACATCAAATATGATGGGGGGGTCAATATTCCTTCCAACTGGAAGGAATTCAAAGAAATAAAGGAATTCGTAAACCCGGACAATAACTTCTGGACGGGGCCTTCCAATCAAGCCTGGTTTGAATTTATAAACCCGAACACTTTCACCCTGGGTGCTATCCGGACGCATTTTGTTCCCCTTGACCAAGACAGAATCAAGGTTCCATTCGCGTATTTCCCCTACGAAGATTTACTGGATTGTTCGCTTGTGGTTGAGTACCGGAATGACCTGTATGCGGCGTGCCCGTACACGATTAAACTGCCGAGAAGAATTTCATTCCATTTTCAGGGAAAGGATTTAAAGGATGTACAAAGGCTGGCCGACGACCTCTATTATATCCAGCAACATCTATTGCAACAGAGCAGCAAAGAACTCGCATCTTTTGAAGCACAAGCGGCAAAATATCGCGCGCTGACAAGCAAGCCTGCGGTGTCGGAGGAACAGAGAAAATACATCGTTCAGGCCAACGCGCTGAGTCAGCAGAAAGCGTACGGCGGTGCCATTGACCTGTATCTCAAAGCCGTTGCATTGGATCCTGTTTCTTATCCGGGGGCCTATTTCAACCTGGCCCTGCTCTCCGCGCAGGTGCACCGGTTCACCCCGGCAATCTCCTATATGAAGCAGTATATGATGCTTGAACCTGACGCCAAGGACGCCCGCAGCGCCCAGGATAAAATATACGAATGGGAACTCATGTTAAAAAGATAGACCCGGACACTCACGTCCGCCCGAATCCGTAAAAATGGGTTGCTATCTTCGTCGAATCATATTATTCCTTTCGCGGTGTGGCCTGATCATGCCCAGGAGGATGCCCGAGAATAAGCCTTTATGTCATTTTGACCAGAGGGAAAAATCTAAAGATTACGTATTTTCAATATAATAAGATTTCTCGCTCCGCTCGAAATGACAAATTCGGTACGTTTTCGGACAACCTCCTTGAACAACAGTGCGAAGGGAGCGGTAGCTCATGTCGGAAAATCTTTCATTCTCCGCGGGGAGGAAGGCCCTGACGATGATCAGGGATGGCGGTCTGAGCCCCGATCAGGTGAAGGTTGTCACCGGAGCGGCGGGTGGCCCCAAGTGCCTGATCCTGGGTCATCTCGACGGCACTATCTTCTCGAACTGGTTCGCCGGGAGAAAGGAACCCCTGTTCCTGATCGGTTCTTCCGCAGCCGCCTGGCGATTCGCGTGTGTATCACAGGAAAAACCCCTGGAGGCCATCGACCGGTTTCAGACCACCTACGTAAACCAGCGCTACTCGGAGAAGCCCTCCACGGAAGAGATCACCGCCGAGAGTGTCGCCTTTCTGAAAACCTTTCTCGGCGACAGGGGGGAGGAGGAGATACTGAGCCACCCTTATCTGAGGATGAGCATCATGTCGGACAGATGCCGGGGGCTGACGGCAAGCGACCGGAAGGGCGCGCTCCTGCCTGGACTCCTCATTGCCGCCCTTTTCAATATCGTCAGCCGGAGGTTTCTGGGGCTCTTCTTCGAAAGGACACTGCTGTACGACGGGAGGGATATTCCCCCCTTCTTCAACATGGACGAGTTCCCCATCCGGAAGATCCCCCTCACCGAGGAGAATCTCAAGCCGGCGCTCCTGGCATCGGGTTCGATCCCCGTGGTTATGTCACGCGTCACCGACATACCGGGGGCCCCAAAAAGCTCCTATCGGGACGGGGGGATTCTTGATTATCACATGACCCCTCCCTCCGAAAACGATGACGACGGGATTGTCCTCTTTCCTCATTATATGGACCGCATCATACCGGGATGGTTCGACAAGCACCTCCCGTGGAGGAAACCGGACCCCGCGCATGTGGAAAACCTGCTCCTCCTCCACCCCACCGAGGCGTTCATACAAAGGCTCCCCTACGGCAAGGTTCCCGACCGGAACGATTTCCGCCTCTTCTTCGGACGGGACAAGGAACGCATGGATTACTGGAACAAGTCGATACAGGAGAGCAGGCGCTTGAGCGAGGACTTTCTCGACGCCGTTGAAAGCGGAAGAATCCGCGATCTGGTCAGGCCCCTGCCCGAGTGAGGGATGGAAGGATGTGAGCTACCATTCAGCTTAGCGTGGGGCCTCTGTGCCCCACA
>CAZNBR010000093.1:0-8725 GCA_964571315.1 uncultured Syntrophaceae bacterium | reverse complement strand
CAATATACTACAAACAATTCTATATGTAAATGTTTTTATGAATCGCTATACTAGTGGTATCTTGTATAAAGACCTAAACACCGCAAAATGTGCGGCATAACACCCCACGAAATCACTTTACATTTTGAATGCAATAATTGGATATTCAAATATTATCAGCCTATTTTCCACTATTTCAATCGGGGTGTTATGCAGATCAATATAACATCCCCAAAAAATAGTGACAGCGGCTCTTTGTTTTAGATGAAAATATCCCCCCACGGAAAACAGTGAAACTGTTCACACTGAAAATATTTTGCCAGGGAATTTACTATAGGGGGTTTTCCGGTGCAGATCTGTCCTGCTGAGGAGAGATGTTTTACAGTTCTGAGAGTGTTCGGCAACGGCGCGCTCGACCTGGTCAAGTACATACCCCCTGATTTCGTCAAGAGTGTAAAACCGGTACTGCTTCGCTGCGTTGTAAACTTCTTACATGAATGGGGAAATCCCCCAAAGAAAAGCGTCAATAACAGAGCACTGTTGCCGATCTTTGTCAAGAGCTTTTAATGAAACAGCAGGGACGGGTTCCCGGCGATCGGGCCTTGTGTTATAGACAGAAGCATGTGGGTCGGGGCCGCGTACCGGTTTCTCACATCGGGGAATAAAACGCTTGACATTCAATTATTGATGTGTTTAAAAATACATCAATGTAATTATAAATTCATTGGAGGAACGATATGAATTTTAATACCGCTACCGTGGCCCGCATTACGGGATTGACGAAGAGGCAGATTGGGTATTGGGACACAACCGATCTTATGAAGCCGTCCGTCCAGGGGGCCGAAGGGTATGGCACGACGCGCCTTTACTCCTTTATCGATCTCGTTCAGTTGATGGTGGCGAAAAGGCTTCTGGATCGTAGCGTGAGTATTCAAAAGTTGAGAAAAGCGCTCTGGTATCTCAAGAAGAACATGCCGGATATCGAAAGGCCGCTGGCCGATCTTCGCTTTCTCACCGATGGGGAGACGATCTTCATTATTACGAAGGACGATCAGCAGATACTCGATACGCTAAAAAGCGGACAATTGGTGGTTGCGGTGGCTCTGGGGGAGATCGCCGAGGAGCTGAGGGGTGAGGTTGATTCAATCAACGCCCGGAAGAAGTATGATGTGAGGGTGAAGGGTATGAAATATTCCGTTATTCTTCACAGGGACACGGAGGACGGGGGGTACTGGGTGGAATGTCCCGCCATTCCCGGCTGTGCCTCTCAGGGGGATACGATCGAAGAGGCGCTCAGCATGATCAAGGATGCAATTCAGGCGTGTGCCGACGTTCAGACTAAAAGAGATAGTACCGAAAAGGCCTCATGAGCGGACTCAACAATCTCGATCCCCTGAAAGTGATAAAGGCCTTCGAACGTGCAGGGTGGCGAAGGGCACGCACGACGGGGAGCCACGTCATACTCACCAAAGCCGGCAATCCCGGCACTCTCTCCATTCCGATACATAAAGGCAAACCCATCAAGCAGGGGCTCCTGCGAAGCCAGATCAGGGTCGCCGGGATGACCGTTGAGGAATTCCTGGAACTCTACAGGTAAATCAATGAAAAAAATTTGTTACACGGAGAGAGATGGCCAGCTCGGATCACTCACTTTGCCGTCATGATCCAGACACCGTCCCAGGCATCAGGCGGGTTTTCGAGGAGGCGTCGGCACTCGCTGACGTAGGCGGCCGCCGCCGGATCAGACGCGGCAAGGATGGAGAAGATCTTTTCGGCCGTCTCGAACTCCCCCCGATAGAAGGCCTCACGTCCCTCACTGAATCGCTCAATGTCCTCCGCCCGACCAGTATGTTCTTCGTGGAGGAATGGCTCATAAATCCTTACCGGCTCGTGGCGTCCCACGACGGCCACCCGGGAGATCTCGCGCAGGGGGCAGGTCCCTGCCAGCGCCGCACGGGTGCTCTCGGAAATCAGCGTGCCGGTCCCGAAGAGCTTGTTGATCCCCTCCAGGCGGGAGGCGAGATTCACCGAGTCCCCCAGGGCGGTATAGTCGAAACGGTCCTCCGACCCCATGTTCCCCACCACGGCGGTCCCCGTGTTGATCCCGATCCTCATGGTGAGGTCCTCCCCCGCCCGCCGCTGAAGCCCCGGGCGGAGTTCCGCCAGCCTCTGCTGGCAGCGCAGGGCCGCACGCACGCAGCGGACGGCATGATCCTCCTGGTCGAGCGGGGCGTTCCAGAAGGCGATGATCGCGTCCCCCTCGAATTTGTCCACGGTTCCCCCCTCTTCCCTGGTGATATCCGTCATGGCGGAGAGGTAGTCGTTCAGGAGGGTCGTCAATGTCTCGGGGTCAAGCCTCTCCGATATGGAGGTGAATCCCTCGATATCCGAAAAGAAGATCGTCAGTGTCCGTCTCTCGCCGCCAAGTCTGAGCCGCTCCGGGTGCGCGATAAGCTGTTCGATCACGGCAGGGCTGAGATACTGCTGAAACGCGCTCTTGATGAAGCGCTTCTGTTTGCCCTCAACCGAGTACCGGACAACACCGGCGGCGGCGAGCGTAAGGCCCGCCCCCGACTCCAGGACGACCAGCGGAAGCCAGAATCCGGCATGGTAGGCGATGAAGGAGAGAAAGACGGGCGCCGCGAGAAAGACGACGTAGAGCAGGAAGCCTCCGACGATCCCGGAAGAGAGGGAGGCAAGGATGCCCGCGAGGACGGCCAGGACAAAGGCGGCGGCGATGGTAGCCGCCGCGGGAACGTTCCTGATAAAATCGCCGGAGAGGATATTGTCGAGGGCCGTCGCATGGATCTCCACGGCGGGATAGATGCCGGACACCGGTGTCGGCCTGAGATCGTACAGCCCCGGCGCCGAAAAACCGAACAAGACATGGCTCCCGGCGAAGGCGTTCTCCTCAATGACGGTTTTCTCTCCCCTTTCCAGACGGAGTTCGCTCTGGATAACGGCGGCGGCGCTGTAGGCCCGATGGGTTCCCGATGGTCCCCTGAAGTTCAGGATCGCGCTCCCGGAGCCGTCAAGGGGGATCGCGTTGCCGTCGATGATCAGGCCCCCCGGTGCAAGGGAGAGAGTGGTTTTCGGTCGTCCGGCCAGGCAGGTCCCGAGGGCCAGCGAGGGGACCACGCGATCATCGAAGATGCCGAAGAGGCTGGTCCTGCGGTACACACCGTCAGGGTCGGGATTGAGATGGACATTCCCCAGCGCGGCGGCGTTGCGGCCTACCTCGGGGATCGGAAGAGTGACGTGGGTGAAGGTGAGCTTCTCCCCCCCGGCCCGGCTCAGCCACGCGTCAAGGCCCGCGATGGAAAGACGGCCCCCCGGAAGATCGTCGGGCCAGCGAGTCTCGCCCTGGTTGCGGCTCAGGAAGAGGGCGCCCACAAAAAAGGGCTTCTCCCCGATGGCGGCGCCGAAGGCCCGGTCGTCCGCGACACCGTACTTCGAGGGTTCCGTGTAGAGGACGTCGAAGGTCAGCGACCGTGCTCCGCTCCGCCGGCAGTAACGGATAATGGTATCGTAGACCTCGCGGGGCCAGGGCCAGGAAAGTCCGTTCTCCCGCTCGGCCCAGTCCAGGGTCTGCTGATCCAGAAAGATCAGCCGTATCTTTTCCGTTGCCGCTCCCGGCCGGGCGAAAAGCCGAACGCGCCAGTCCCACGTCCTGTTCTCCCAGGTGTCGAGCCACCCGGGAAACCAGAACGCGAGCGCAATCAGGGCGCCGGCGCACCCGATGAGCGCTCCCCTGAGCAGTGTCACCCTTTTTTCCGGAACGACGATTCGTTTCATGGTCTAGATGGAGGCGAGATACCGTTGAAACCTTTCCCGCCGCGCCTGTGTCGTGGAGACCGCATCATCACGGTCGATATTCGTCAGAATGTTCTCGATACGGGACCGCGGAGACGGGTGGGTCCTGGCGAAATCCAGCCCTCCCGGCTTCAGCCGCTTTTCCATGACCTCCAGCATCTCCACGAGGCTGTTGGGATCATAGCCGACACGCTCGAGGATGGTCACGGCGGCCGCGTCGGCCGCCCGTTCGAAGCCCCGCGAGTAGCCGTTATGGATCAGCGTCCCGGTGACATCGGAGATGGCATCTTCGAAGGTTGAGGTGAGCTGTGACAGCCTGCCCCCGCCGAAGACCTTCGCCCCCTCGATGCCAAGGGTGGTGATCGCGGACGTTATCCGTGATTTCTTGATCGCCTGGAGGCCGTGTTTGTATTGCACGTGACCGATCTCATGGGCAAGAACGGCCGCGACGGCAGCCTCGTTGTCGCAGCACCTGAGGATTCCCCTGGTGACAAAGATGAGCCCTCCCGGCGCGGCGAAGGCGTTTATCTCGTCGGAATCGAGGATAAGGAAATGGTACCCGCCAAAGGTCCCGGGGGCATCGGACACGCGGGCCAGCATCTGTCCTATCTGATTGATATACCTGTTTGCGGCACGGTCGTCCAGGGGTTTGTATCCCTGAAGGATGACAGCTCCCACCGTTCGCCCGACGTAGTACTCCTGCTCGGGGGTGAAGTCTTCGAAGGTCTTCGAGACGGCGGTGTAGCTCTTCTTGATCGATTCGATATTCTTCGTGTTGAGGACGTTCGAGGCGATGGAGTTGAGGGTTCCCGCGCCCTGGCAGCCGGCCAGAAAGAGCGGGAGCGCCAGGGCGAAGAGGTACCGAAAAGCCGCGCCGCGCCGCGCCATCATCGGGCATTTCCACCGTGGCGTATCCATCATTGCCCCTCCCCCGGGACGCTCAACTCTCCCTCCCTGAGAAAGCGGAGGAGTTCCTCCTCGCTGAAGGTCACCTGTTCCATCCGGTCCACCCAGGTAAAATCGATATCCCGGTTCTTGCGTTTGAATTCCTCTTCGACCTCCGTGTTGAAACCCTTTCCCGCAATGGCAATCTCATCGCTCGAGGCGCCGACCCTCACGTCGGAGGCTCCGGCACGAAGAACGATCTCCTTCTTTGTCAGGGCGGATTCGTGCATCCAGCCGGTTGCCCATTTCGACTGAAGGGTGACGCTCTTCCAGGCCCCGCGTTCACCGCGCAGTATCACGCGGTCCCCGTATGAGGCCGTCGCCACCACCTCCCCGAAAAAGGTCGGCGTCGACCGCACGACACCGTTTCTGATCTGCACGCTCATGAATCTCTCGCCCCTCGCGTCGGAAGGGAAAGGGAGGAAAAAGCACAGGATGCCTATGAGGATGAATATGCCCGCACGTTTCATGGTTGTCCTCTTTGTCGATGTGGCGGCTATAATACCGGATGTACCGTCAAAGGGCAAAATGTTTTTCCTCCCGGCTCCGCCGGACAGGATTTCCGTTCCTTTCGAACCGCACCTTCCGGATTGACAGGTTGCGCGATATCTGAGATAGGTTGATACGGTTCCGCACAGGTTCGGGCGGGCAGGGGAAGAGAGGGAGCAAAGACAAAAAGAGCAGAATCCTCACTGCTTATTTTTTCATGGATACTGCAACGAGGGCAACGAAGGAGGGTCAGCAATGAGGGCAGCCGTATTGCGCGGGGCGAACGATATCAGGATGGAGATGGTGCCGGATCTCGTAGCCGAGCCGTATGGGATCGTCATCAGGGTGAGGGCGTGCGGCGTATGCGGGTCCGACCTGCATGAATACAAGACCGGCAAGAACGAGGGGACCATCTTCGGCCACGAGTTCAGCGGCGACGTGGCGCAGGTGGGAGAGCACGTGACCGGCATCGCGGTGGGGGACCGCGTGACCGCCGTGGGCTTCCGCTCCTGCGGGCAGTGCCTCTGGTGCCGCCAGGGCAAGCCCCACCGGTGCAGCGCCATGGCCCTGGTCGGGTATCAGCTCCCCGGCGCCATGGCGGAGTATGTCTCGATCCCCTTCGCGGCGGTCGGGCAGACCGTCTTTCCCCTCCCCGAAGAGTTGACCTATGAGGATGCGGCGCAGGTGGAACCCCTGTCGATATCGCTGTATTCGGTCAGGCGGGCACGGCCGAAGGAAACGGATACGGCCGTCGTCCTGGGGGCCGGGGTTATCGGTCTGAACGCCATACAGGTGCTCAAGGCAATGGGTGTCCCCACCGTCCTGGTGAGCGCCCGGAGGCCGTCGCGACTGGCGGCCGCGAAGGCGTGCGGGGCCGATCTGGTCGTCGACGCGGCGAAGGAGGACCCCCTGCCCCTCATCATGGAGGCAACCTCGGGGATGGGAGCGGACATCGTCGTCGAATGCGCCGGTTCTCCCGCCACGTTCAACCAGGCCGTCGAGATGGCCCACGGCGGGGGGAAGATCATGCTGGTGGCGATATACGAACAACCCCTCACCTGGGATCCGATGCCGGTCATCATCAAGAATATCACCCTGATCGGTTGTCTGGGGGGCAATTTTCCCGGCTCGATCGACCTCCTCCGGTCCGGCAAGGTCAACACCCGCCCCTTCGTGACCCACCGGTTCCCGCTGGACAGGGTGGATGAGGCATTCAAGACCGCGATCACGGACCCCGACGCGATCAAGGTCATGATCATGCCGTAGTGAAGAGATAAGAAGGGGCTCACAAGCCACAGCCTTGTTATGCCCCACCCTCTCTCAACACGTTAAAATGCGGGGTGGCGGATTCCTGTATCCCCTCTTAAAAGGGTTGAACATAGAGCAAAACAAGAGTATCATTAAGTACCTTCTGATCGAAATCGCACCGAATCGATTTTCCCCTCTACTGGTCGACATATCCACTCACTATCTCTCATCTGCTGACAGGGCACGCTGAAGGTGATTCGGTATACGGCGAGACGTAGAAAGAGAATCACATGAAAAAGGTATCTCTCATCATCTCATTGTGTTTTCTTGTGTGCGTTGTCACGCCTGCTCATGGCTTCAGGGAGCTTACCCGTGAGGAGAAAATGGTCGCGGTGAATACAGGCGCTCTTCTCGTCATAGCCGGGTGGGGGGTCGCCTTCTGGGATTACGGGGAATCTTCTCCCTCTATGAAAGATGAGAGGTGGTTTCAGGAAGATACGGATAAGGGCGGGGCGGATAAACTGGGGCATTTCTACACAAACTACCTCGTCGGCCGCAGCCTTTCATCTCTCTACGAGTCCTGGGGCTACAGTCACGACAAGGCTGCTCTCTACGGGGCGCTGTCGTCATTCGGGGTGACGGGATTTATGGAAATCGGGGATTCCATCAGTGACTACGGCTTCTCACACTCGGACCTTATCATGAACCTGGTGGGGAGCTGCGCGGGTTATCTGCTCGACATATATCCCGATATCGCGAGAAAGATCGACTTCAGGGTGGAGTATGTCCCCGATTTCCAGGAAGCCGATATCATAACGGACTACGAAAGGATGCGGTTTCTCGTCGCCGTGAAGCTGGACGGCTTTGACGCGGTTACCAACGAATATCTCAAGTACCTGGAACTGCATCTGGGGTACTATGTGAACGGGTACCAGGAGGCCGGTGACGACCGAAGCCGGAACATATATGCCGGCGTGGGGATCAACCTCTCCAAGATATTCAGGGACCTGTCATATCCAAAGACGGCAAAGGTCTTCAACTACTACCAGCTTCCCTACACATACATCAAACTGAACAAAGACCTCGATGAATAGCCTTGCACGGGGATCATCTCCTGGTCGAATGTTACGGCGGAGATTCTTTTATTCCTTGTTTTGAGTCATCTCCTGCATGGTTTTCACCATGATGATGCTCATAATGAGCCACGCCAGACCGAAGGCGAATCCCGCCAGCACATCGGTGATCCAGTGCACATTCAGATAGACCCGGCTCATGCCGACCAAAAGAATCAGCATCGACAAAGCTGCAGTGACAGCAATGCGCTTTACCCCTCTTTGCATCGCTTGCCAGGTGATGTACATGAGGAAGCCATAGATGATCATCGACGAAAAGGAGTGGCCGCTTGGGAAACTGAAGCCGTACGACAGGGCCAGTTGGGGCATCGGCCGGAGGCGGTGAAAAAAGAGTTTCAGAAGGACGAGGAGGGTTTGACCAAGCCCCGTAGCGATAAAGAGGGCAAAGAGGTCCCACCAGTTCCTGACGAAGAGGAGATAGAGGGCAAGGAGAAGGACGACCGGCGCGAGCAGGTACATGCTCCCCAGGCTGGTAATGGCGACCATACCCTTCGTCAGCCCCGGGGTGACGAGGCCCCCTATGAATGCCTGCATCTTGAAATCGAGGGCAAAGAGCATTTCCCTGTCGATCAGGTCTTCAACTATCTCACCGAAACTCATGAGTGCAAGGATGAGGACGATGAGCGAGATGGTGAGGTTCAGGCCGTACCACCTGCCCGCGCGAAAGCGGTCCTTCAGAAGGGGCCAGGCGTCGGGCATCAGCTCCGTCAACTTCTGATCGGCCTGGAGGAGCCTTTCCCTAATCAGGTGCCGTTTTTTGCTGAGAACCGAATAGAGGTACAGCAGCGCAAGGCCGGCGACGAAAGCGGCAATCCCCACCCGGCCGAGATATATTCTGATGATGTCCCAGCTTCTCCCGAGAAAAAAACCGATCAGAGAAAAGACGACCGCCCACGCAATACCGCCGGCGGCGTCATAGAAGAGAAATCTCCGGTAGGGCATCCGGGAAATACCCGCCACCACCGGGGCAAAGGCCCTGAGCCATGCCATGAAACGTCCCAGGAAGACGATCTTTCCGCCATATTTCATGAAGGCTTCTTTGGTCTGCTCCAGATATTCCCTTTTATTACTCCGGCAATTAAACATATGAATTTTGTTATGCGGCATAAGCAACCTTT
>CAZNBR010000092.1:0-8749 GCA_964571315.1 uncultured Syntrophaceae bacterium | reverse complement strand
ACCTCCTCTTTTGCGGGAACGATAACTTTGACATATATTGTTGCCGGAGTAATAACGCCGAAAACAGCGGGGAATAAAACCCTGCCAGATGTATGTGACGGTTAAAACTGCGTGAAATCGGCAATGGTACAACAACCCATGACACAGGATTACAGATCCGCGCCCCTAATCACATCATCTTTCAGCAGGCCGGCGATCACATCCTCGGAATACCCGAGGATCTCTCTTAAAACCTCTTCAGAGTGCTCCCCAAGGAGCGGCGCGGGAGCATAAACCTCGCCCGGAGTTTCGGACAAACGAATCGGCGAACCGGCGATTTCCATCTTGCCTATTCCGGTCTGGTCGATCTCCACCAGCATCTTTCTATGCGCTATGTGCGGATCTTCACAGATCTCCTTCATATTGTTGATCGGTGAGTACGGAAGCCCCGCCTTCTCAAAAATATCTTCCCATTCCTTGGTCGTCTTTTTCGCCATTTCAACGTCAAGAATGGGAATCAGTTCATTCTTGTGTTTGGTCCTGAGGGGATTGGTTTTGTATTTCGGATCATTGAGGAGATCTTCTCTCCCTATGACTTTACAATACTTCTCCCACAGGCCGTCCGTCCCGATGGCCGCTATGATCCAAGAATCATCCTGGGTTTTGAATCCCTGGAAGGGCGTGATGGAAGGATGCGCCCCTCCCAGCGGACCCGGGATTTCGCCACTGATGGTATATCGGGCAACGGCATTCTCCAGCACCGCAAACAGGCCGTCCACCATAGATCCGTCATGGTGCTGACCCCTCCCTGTTTCTTTCCGTTTGTACAGTGCCGCGAGGATCCCGATGACCGCCTGATGGCCGGCAAAGATGTCTCCGACAGATGATCCAACTCTGCAAGGCGGCCCTCCCTCCGGTCCCGTAATACTCATAATGCCGCTGTAGGCCTGCGCCACCATATCGTAAGCCGGACGCTCGGTATATTCGGGAAGAGCATCATGGCCAAACCCGCATATCGAGGCATAGATCATTCTCGGATTTATCTTTTGAATCTCTTCCCAGCCAAAGCCCAGCTTCCTCATTGTTGTAGGCCTGAAATTCTCAACAAGGACATCGGAAACTTCGATCAATTCACGGAGGATCTTCTTTCCTTTTTCGCTCTTCAAATTCAAGGCCATGCTTTTCTTGTTACGGTTAAGGCTTATAAAATAACCGCTTCTGTCTTTACCCGGCTCGCCGACAAAAGGTCCGAATTCCCGCGAATCATCTCCGTGAAACGGTTCAACATGAATAACCTCGGCGCCAAGATCCGCCAGAAACATAGTGCATGTCGGCGCCGCCAGAACATGACTCAAATCAACAACCCGTATACCTTCCAAAGCTCTGCTCATCGCTTCCTCCAGCTTTTTTGATTTTTATCTCGACCGTGTATAATGGTAATCTTCCCAATTCACATAAGAGAGGGATGCCCCTGATCGTTGCAGGGGCACCCCCATGAAGTTAAACCCCTAATCCCCGAAAACCATATCGAGATGTTCCTTGTTGGGAACTTTATTTTGTGTCATCTTGCTGATTATCAGATAGAGTAACAGAGAAATGATAAACGCTGGTATGATTTCATGGATATCCCTCAATCCCGGGACCCTAAATCTGAAACCAAACCTATAAATTATACACGTTGCCATACCGGCTAACATAGACCAGAAGGCCGCATGACCGCTACCCCACCTCAGATAGAGACCGCCAAAAATCGCCGGGAAGAAACTGGCAGCGAAGACCGCCCCCGAAAAGGCCGTCAATTCGACTATCCCGGCAGGCGGTTTGGCGGCTACAATAAATACAAGGATGCAGTAGAAGAAAATGGTCCACTTCGTGGTGACAACTATCTTCTCCCGAGGTAACGGCTTATACAGATTCCAGATATCTCCGATAAAGGCGGTCCCGACGATCAGCATGACCGATGCGAGGGAAGACATCCCGGCGGCGAACAGCCCGGCAAGACAGATACCGCTCAGCCATGGATTGGCGAATTTGGCCAGCATCCATCCGATCACCTGATCGGTGTGCTTGACCAGAAAAGCCGCCTCCGTCTCTGTGGTCATACCGTGGACAAGAGCGCCCAACCCCATGACGCACACCATAGAGATTCCCAGGAGTATTGGTGTCGCAATCATCGCGAACTTCATGCTCTTTGCGTTGTCTACGGAGTAGAACCTGATCAGACACCGGGGTTCGGCGATCTGCTTCATACCCACTGACAGACCTATTCCCAGAATATACATAAATGATACGAGGGAACAGAAGGTTACCAGGCCGTTTCCCATGGGAACCCCTTTATTGGTCACGTGGGTAACATTAGAAATGTTCTGCATCAGATCTCCCCAGCCGCCAACCCATATGGCCGGGAGCATTACCAGGATAATCGCCACAAAGAACATCATCAGGCCCTGAATCGCGTCGGTCCACAGCACACTGTACATCCCGCCCCACACGGTATAGGCGCAGGTTATGAAAATGACAAGAAAGGCCCCCCATGTATAGGGTATGCCCAAAACCGACTGCAACAGGTGGGCACAACCCTTGGTAATCCCGACCATATAAAACAGCGTGGCAAATATAATCACCACGGCGGCGAGCACCCGTATCGCCTTTGACATTGAACTCTTGTATCGATAGTCAAAGTAATCGGGAATGGTCACCGAAGACAGATTGGCGGTCTGCTTTCTCATTCTCGGACCCAAGAGAAGCCAGGAGATCATGCAGAACGCTGTCCAGAAAAGACCGACCCATGCCCAGCACAGACCGGCCTGAAACGCCTTCCCTGCCTGTCCGATGTACGTGTTCGTACTGATAAACGTTGAGAAAAAGGCGAGAGAAATTACCCAGCCCGGTATTTCCCTCTTGGCGATGTAAAACTCATCCACCCCCTCGGCAGCCTTTTTCTTAAAGAAATAGCCGATATATAGACAAATAGCTATATAGACAACAATCCACCCCAATATCACCCCATTGTTAGCTAAATATTCCATATAACCCACCCTCCTCCTTTGCCCTAAATAGTTCTTTTCACAGATTATTTACTAAACCAGACCTATTTATTCCCGATGTTTACGTCCATCTTTAACACAATTATCGCGTTGACAATCACAAGCACCATGATTCCCCAATAGGCCAGACTGGTCATAAAATCCATCTTCTCACCCCCTTTCATTTTTTATTTATTGCCCCACCCCCCCCAAAGCGGTTTGAGGGTGTGCGGTTTTATGGTTCTACCACTATCACCATAGAATGATCAGTCAACACCAAATAAATACCGTATAATTACCACTTAAAACTGGGACTTTTATGTTTTCCGGCGGCAATTGTGCAATATTTTCAGGTAACACTGAAAAAAAGGGGCGGAGGTGTATCTATCTACGATTTATAGGTCAGCAAGTGAGTCTTCAGATTAAGCTTCTTATGCGTTAAACCGAGTTTCCTTCTGATATTTTCCCTGTAGAATTCAATTGCCCTCAGAGAAATATTCAGCAACTCGGCTATATCTTTGTTGGTCTTGTCATCCTTAATAAGGTTGGTTACCTGAATCTCTCGTGGGGTGAGGTTAAAATACACTGAAGACAGATTCTTTGAAGATGGGGCAATGATCTCATTTAAATTTGCCTCAATGATTTCCAGGTAGGCTGTCTGCTTAACGTCAGGATTGGTCATCTTTAAATTTTTAACATAGGGCAAAACAAGCTTTCGAACATTATCTAAAACACTTTCCTCGAGTTCTGCCTTATGCTCGTCTTTGTGTTTCAGCAAAACCTTCAAGGCAATATTGGCCTCCTCGAGATTCCGGGATTTAATCTTCAGCTCTCTTTCTCTTTTCCTTAAAACCTCCCCCGCTCGTTTTTGCTCGGTGATATCCATGGCTGTGCATACCGTTCCGACAATCTCGCCTGATTCATTCACAAGTGGCATCAAGGTTAATCTGAAAATATCGCCCTGCATTCCTTTAACCTCTATTACATGCGGTGTTCCGGTAACCAGATCCCCTATAGCCGGATAATAATCAGGCTGCCTGTCAATTCCATACATTAATTTATAAAACGATTGACCGACCGCATCCTCTTCCTTCACATTCCTCAGATTCGCAGCCGAACGATTAAGGCGCATGATCCGGTTTTCTCTATCGAGTATAAAAATGGCATCCGATACTGAATTAAATGTTCGCTCCCAGTCTATAGCGTAATCTTTAAGTGATTTCATCGTCTTATTGAGCCTATCGCATACCTCCATGAAGGCAGTCGCAAGATCACCTATCTCATCCCCTTGCCTCATACTGATACGTTCCAACTCCTTTACGAACCCATCTTCTCCTTCTGGGTTCCCGGCATCAAACAGCATGGTAGCCCTGCGAAGCCTGAATATAGGTTCCGTAATCCCGCGAACGGCAAAGGACACAATAAGAACCGTTGCGATAACGGCAATAATAATGCTGTAAATTATCCGTTCATGGGCGGCCCTGATAGGGGCGAAGGCCTCACTCAGTGGTTGTTGTGCAGCGACAATCCAGTCTGTCCACGGCACATGCTTAAACGAAACAAGCATGGGAATCCCATCGGAATTGACAGTCTCGCCAACCCCCTCAAATCCCTCTACGGCGGCATCCAACAACTTGTTTGATCCCGGTTTGACATCTCTCTTTAAAATTCTCTCATTTCTGGGATGGAGAACCAACAACCGTGTGGTATCGTATACATATATGTATCCTGACTCGCCGATTTTCGTTTGTCTTATACTCTCCAGGGCCAGAGGAGAATTTAGCTGGACAGAACAGCCCAGGATCCCCAGCACTTGATCAGAGGTGCCCTTCAGCAGAGCGGTAAAGGTCAGGACCGGATTGCCCGTCCTCACCGACCTGTAGGGAACACCTATAACACCTGCCTTCTCTTCCATCGTTCTCTTGAAATACGGACGAAAAGACAAATCCACTCCCCTTGTCTTCTGATACTTCGGATAATCAACCCAGAGTTTCCCGTCTTTATCGAGAAGAAACATGCCATTTTCAAATTTTGGAAATATCTCCAGCATTTCTCTCAATTTTTCTTCAATCTTTGGGATGTCTCGCTCTTCAAGGGTCTTTTTGTCCAATGCCAGGGCAACAGAGTTTGCCTCTCTCTGTGTGTCATCAAGGAATCTTGAAATAACCTGAGATGAGGTATCGGTAATGCTTTCCAGCCCTTTGTATATGGAATTTCTCAGGGAATTTTCAAGAAAGTAAAGATAAGAAAACCCGGTAATGCCCAAAACCCCTATTATGATAGTAGCCATAATCAACGATGTCTTGCTTCGCAGCTTCATTGTGATTACTCCGTTGTATTATAATTTGCACGACAGGCTTTGCACCGTTATCCCCCGGTTAACTCTTTTCAGGAACGCTGGTAAAAATATGATTACAGAATGGCACTCTCTTCGTTATACGCCTTCAGTGTCGTAATATTCCGGCAATGCTCAAAAGTCGCATTTTGAGATATAGTCGAAAATTGTGTTTGAGATATTGGGTGGCTCATCCAGCCAGGGCCACTGCGAATGAATCCCCGGCACTTTTAGACATCAAAAAAAGGATACACACCCCACGGAGAGAGAGATAACGTACTTGAGCTGAAAAAGCCAGAGACTTTTGTTGACGATCCCACTACCGACAGTGTGCGTAGCGGTGCCAGGTAGTTGTTAGCGGAAGCGTTAGGGGCAGAGATTGAAAGCTTTTTAGCCATCTATGCCGATTTAAAGATAATGATAAAAAGAGTTGCAAACGAAGATATTTACAGCGTGCTGAGATTGTCAAAAGCTCTGTTTGGTGGGAGGGTTTCCGACCACGATTCAAACCCGCTATCCCCTATAGATCTCAGGTATAGATCTCAGGGAGGGGACGCCGGCTGTGTGAGCGGCTGGTGAAACATCCGGTGTCTGCCCCGCTGCTGGAATCGTCTCTGGAACTGGTCGAATTCCTGTCTCTGGTCATCGTTCAGGATTTCACGAATCATCGCAAAGTCGCGCTCTATGATTCCCATTATTTCAGGTTGACATCTGGAGCTGATCTGGGCCAGTCTCCGGTGCGAATTCTTGAGGATTTTTCCGATTTCGGTTTGTTGTGCCTCTGTCAGATCGAGATCGTGCGAAAGTTTTCCCAGGAATAATTCCGTTCGCGCCTCGTGGCCTCTCTGTACAAAATGCGAAACGCGGTATTTCATATAGGCCTGCGTTCCGAATGTTCCCGCGAGGATTCCGAGGACGAATACAAGCAGTACCCCGACAGATACTTTCAGTTTATTGTTCATATTCCCTTCTCCTTATCGTCCCCAGAGCTGTTCCACCGTGCTCTCAATCGGATCGGTCATGAATGTCGCGGTTAGTTCGTATTCCGGTGTGTAGTCAAGGTTTACCAGCGCCACCGTCAGCGCGACGATCAGGAGAGAGGCGATGGGGGCAGCCCGCCACACAAACCGGCTGAAAAGCGCGGAGAAGTTTGCCGGGGACGCGGGGGCGCCGAGGCTTCGAATATGGCCCATCACACGCGTCTCCCACAGTTCGCCGACATGAACCGTGTCCTTTTCCAGATACGCCGCGCTGAGCGCTTCCCTGATCTTTGTCGTGCCTTTTTTCACTGTATCATCCCCTCTCCTGTCGGTCCCGAAAGGAGCTTGTGAAGTTTTCTCCGGGACCGGAACGACCGGACCTTGACGTTGGCCGTGGTCCAGCCGAGTAGTTCGGCCGCCTGCCGTACCGTCAGGCCCTCAAGATATACCAGTTCGAGGACCATTCTGTCTTCGGCGGACAGTTTCGCCAGCGCCCAGTCAAGCACTTCCCGCGCCTCTTTCAATGATCCGTACTCGCCGAATGCGCGGTCCGATGTGTCCGATATGACGTTTTCCAGCCACTCCTGGTGCTCTTGTGTCAGAGAGCTCATGGGAACCTCTTTCGACCGGTAGCGCTGCCTCCAGAAGTCATAACAGGTCCGTACCGCGATGGAAGCGAGCCAGTGCCTGAAATTGTCTTCTCCCCTGAAGGTCGCCAGCGACTGATACGCCCGTATAAAGGCATCGTGCGCGGTTTCCTCCGCCTGGTCGTAGGGTACGTGTCTGCTCACAATTCCCATCACATGGTCCTTATATCGTGTCAGTATCTGCGCGAACGCGTCTGCGTCTCCGTCAATAATCCGTTGGATGATCTCACGATCAGTGGGCTTGCTGGGAGTATTATGCATCGATTCACGCGATCTGGTTTGTTCAGCCGGCTGGTATAGTAACCGAAAAGGGGTTCAACTTGCAATGCATAATCACCGGCACGAACCCCGGGGCCGCCTGCCTTCCGGTATACCCGTGAAGCGGGAAGCGGAAGAGGCTCTGAGGAGGAGGGGAGACAGCCCCCATCCGCCCCCGCTTTCATCGGGACAATCATATCACCGGGGGCAGTTACCGGGCCATCCGCCGGAAAACGGCCTGCCATAACCCCGCTGTGATTCCAGCCCGTCGGATCGTTCCTCCGTGCGCTCATCCAGCAGTTTTGCCTGCTCAGGGGTAAGGATCGCCTTCATCTCGGTCATCATCTTTGCCCGCGCGATCAGCGTATCCTCCTGTATCGAAGACAACTTCTTATAGGCCTTGCGAACGTCCTGCTCGTTGACCTTGTCGGCCTGAAGGGCCTTCCTGAGGTTGTCATTCTCCTTTATGCTCTCTCCTCTGGTCTTTATCCTTTCAATCTGATAAGTTTCCATGATCTTGAGTGCCTGGTCCCTTTGAGAATCTGAAAGATTCAGACCCATGATCGCTCCCGGGCCAGGTCCCCCGAATCCCGGTCCCCCCGACCCCGGTCCGATACACGCCGCCGATCCCGGCCCTCCAAATCCCTGTCCGGCGCAGTATCCACCGCCGCCTCTCCCGTAACCCCTGGCCAGTGCCATTGATGAAACGGCAAAAACAACTGCCAGGATAACTGCCATTACCACTATGTTTTTTCTTGTTGACTTCATTGATTTCCTCCATCTTCTTTTTGGTGTGTCTGTGAAAAATTCCCTTTGCTGTGTTAGTCGCACGCCGTTTCAAAAAGGTTACAAAAAAAGATCTCTTGCAATAATTTTCAGAGATTATATAGTCTCCTCTCTCGCATTTCCGGGCCCGAAAATTTTTTTGTAACCACTTATGGAATTGAAGCGACTAAACAACACAGCTTGAAGAATGCGGGCATAAGGACGGGGGGATGAAACATCAGGGTCTGAAAACATTTCTACTGATCGTCGTTGCGGTTTCTTTTCTGTCGTCATGCAGTCCCTCCAGACCACCCGTTAGAACATCACCGGCAGGCGCACTCCCCCAGACCTTTTCCCTCTACATCTCCGGGCCTGAGAGGCCGGAGCGGTGGTGGGAGGAATTTAAAGACGGGGAGTTAAACGCGCTGATCGAGGAGGCCCTGTCGGGCAGTTTTACGCTCAAAGATGCATTGGTCAGTGAGGATAAGAAGCGCAGGCATATCGAGGCCCTCAAGGCGGAGATTACGGCGGCCGGCCGGGCCCTCGATGAGGCCCGAGAGCGGTACCTCAAGGGAATCGACGATTACCTGCCCGTCCTGACACAGGTACTCAAGGTTCAGGCTCTTGACGTGGATCTGATCAAACGGCAGGCCGAACTGCTGATCGCCCGTGTGGGGCTCTACCGGTCACTGGGCGGAACGTGGACGGACAAACTGACCCCCGGCAGCGGCATAAAAGCGGCAAAACCAACTAAAACTT
>CAZNBR010000091.1:0-8788 GCA_964571315.1 uncultured Syntrophaceae bacterium | reverse complement strand
GCGCGGGGGCGTGGATTGAAACTTCCAGTCGTACCTCTTGCACCGTGGACAACAGGCGTCGCCCCCCGCGCGGGGGCGTGGATTGAAACATGATTATAGCCATCATCACAGGACGCAGGACGACGTCGCCCCCCGCGCGGGGGCGTGGATTGAAACCTCCTTTCATAGGGGAGTAGTTTTGGGCCTGGCTGTCGCCCCCCGTGCGGGGGCGTGGATTGAAACATTCGTATTTCGTTTTTTTATTCCGCCCCCTTGCGCATTACGGAATGAAAGCTGCTATGCAATTGTTTTCCCCAAAAAACAAGACTACAGTGATACTCCCCCGGCAGGAGTCGGGGGCATCTTTAGGCTACAAGCTTAAATCTGCTTGAGCCCTCCGGGCTGCCGCTGCATCTCCAGACAAGAGTCTGGAGTTTTATGCGGCTGAATAAATAATGGGTAATCTCTCGGTGCTTTCAAGGGCGTTCACAAATAGGTGAAGAACATAAAAATAGAAAGTTTGATGAGGGCTGCACCTGCTCTTAGTTCATCTTTCTTACATTTTGACGGTTGGCGCCGTAAATCTGACGGTTGACAGGTGAGGGCACAGTGTGCGAACTAGAGAACCATGACAACAATCCAGGGGGAGGCTGCGGAGATGCAAAACGAAGCGCTCGAAAAAAAGACCAGGGAGATTGCCGATCTCATCCTTGACGCCCGAAACGTCGTGGTGTTCACCGGGGCGGGGATCAGTACCGAATCGGGTATCCCCGATTTTCGCTCGCCCGGCGGCATCTGGACGAAGTTCGATCCCCGGGAGTTTACCTTCCAGCGATTCGTCGGCGACATCGAGGTGCGGCGCCGCGCCTGGCAGTTCTTCCGCGCCATACCCTGGACGGACGTTCAGCCCAACCGGGCTCACCATGCCGTTGCCGAACTTGAAGGGCTGGGGAAACTGGACTGCGTCATCACCCAGAATGTCGACGGTCTCCACCAGATGGCGGGCAATTCCCCGGACCGGGTGATCGAACTGCACGGGACGACCCGGTACGTGATCTGTCTGGACTGCAAAAAACGCTGGACCCGCGAGGAGATCGAAGGGTGGCTTGACGACGGGGTGGAGATCCCCATGTGCGACGCCTGCGGCGGCATTATGAAATCGGCCACTATCTCATTCGGGCAGTCCATGCCTGTTGAGGAAACTCAGGAAGCGGAAGAGCGGTCACGCCGGTGCGATCTGTGCATCGTCATCGGCTCGTCGCTGGTCGTCTATCCCGCCGCCTACATGCCCATCTACGCCGCCCAGAGCGGGGCCAAACTGGTCATCATCAATCATGACCCAACACCGCTGGATGCTGAGGCCTCCATTGTCCTGAATACCGGCGCCGGCGAGGCCATGGTGCGGATTCTCGAGCAGGTCAAGGCCGGTCTCGGCGACGGCTGAGCGCAGACAAAAAAGGCCGGAGGTGCTGTATGCCACCCCCGGCCCGTTGTGTTGTTTCCTTTCGCCCCGTCTATTGTTTCATCATCTCCACCCCCAGGTCGAAGGCCTTGAGATTATCGGCCACCTTCCCCTCGGGGAGGGTTCTCGATATGACGGCCGTAAAGTCATCCCGGCCGACGGGCAGGTCTCCCACGGCCGACAGGGCGCCGATCATGATGATATTCCCCAGGATCGAATTGCCCAGCTTGACCGCCTCATCGGTTGCATCGATAAACCAGGCACGGGCCGACAGTTTTTTCAGCGTTTCCTTGATTTCGTCGAGCGTCGGATAGGAGAGTTTTCCGGCTATGACGCCGGCGGGATAGATGGCGCGGGTGTTTGTGAGCACCTTCACCGCGGGATTGCCGTAACCTGCCAGCACCCGGATCGCCTCGATCGGTTCGAGTGTGACCACCACGTCGGCCTTCCCTTTCGGGACCTGGGGGCTCCATGCCGACAGGGAGGACACCCGCATATGGCTCATGACCGAGCCTCCCCGCTGCGAGGAACCGAAGGTCTCTCCGATGGTGACGTAATACCCTTTCTCCACCAGCATATTTGAAAACACGCGGGAGGCCATGACGTTCCCCTGGCCGCCGACACCGGTAATGATAATATTATAGGGGTCCTTGGGTAATTGTTTTGCAGTCATCGCTTAGGCCACCTCCTCCCGTTTTATTGCGCCCTGCGGGCAGATATCGGCGCAGACGCCGCACCCCACACAGATAACCTCGTCAATCTCCGCCTTATGCTGTGCCTCGTTCCAGATGAGGCCGGGACATCCGAATATCCGGGTACAGAGGCGGCCGCAGCCGCATTCCTCTCCCACGCAGATGGTCTGGTCGACATGGACGTCATAATCTTTTTTGTGTTTCCTCTGGGGACTGAGGGCGCAGGCCTTACGCATGATCAGCACCTTTACGCCGCTCGCGTCCTCGATCAGTTCGTTCAACGTCTCGCGTGTCCCCTCCAGGTCAAAGGGGTCTCTGATCTCGACCCGAGCGCCGATGGCCTCGCATATTCGGGCGATATCGATAGGGGGGACCTCCTCGCCGAGGACGTTGTGATCCAGGCCCGGGTGAGGCTGGAAGCCCGTCATCGCCGTGCCGCTGTTGTCCAGCACTATCAGGGTGATGTCGGACTTGTTGTGAACCGCATTGACGAGGGCCGGTATGACGGCATGATAAAAGGTCGAATCCCCGCATACCGCCAGGATGGGCTGGTTCATTCCGAACTGTCCCAGTTTTCCGAAGCCGCTGGCGACGCCGGTCCCTGATCCCATGGAATGCAGTGTCTTGAGGGAGTGAAACCCCGTGGATCCGATGGCCATGGTGTAACAACCGATATCCCCGCAGACGAAGCCCTCCCTGCCGTCCATCTCGAGGGCGTTATGGATGCTGAAGAAGGAGGCCCGGTGCGGACAGCCGGGGCAGAAGACCTGCTCCCGCGCCGGCGCGCCGGAGGCGACGGAGGCCTTTGCCGCCTGGTCGTATTCTTCCGGGACGGAGGTGTAGCCTATTCCCAGGACGGTGCTCAGGGCCGCGATAACCAGATCGGGATTCAGCTCCCCCGTCATGGGGATCGTCCCGTCATTCTTCCCGTAGAAGGTCTTGATGCCGATTGTGCCTGCCTGCTCGGCGGCCAGGATCTTTAGATTTTCCTCCAGGAAGGGGAGGACCTCTTCCACCACCATGACCTTGTCCGTCTGCGAGAGGTGCTTTATCATCAGTCTTGGCGGCAGGGGCCAGGTCGTTCCCATTTTGAGAAGGCCCACTCGGTCCTCCACGCCGAGGACGTTGATTGCCTCCTTGCTGTAGAGGTAGCAGGCGCTGCTCGTAATAAGGAGGAGCTCCGGCCTATCCGGTCCCTCATAGGTGTTGAAGGGGCTGTCCTCGAATATCTCGCGTGCCTTCTTGACCTTTTTCTGCTGCTGCTGGTGTTTCCAGGCCACGGGGGCGCTGATGACGATCCCCTCGTCGGGATCGAGCGCAAAGCCGTTGAACCTGAATTCGGCCGTCCGTTTCTTATCGGAGAGTTTTCCGTAGATTATGTTTCCGCTGGCGTGGGACATGCGGGTCACGCTCCTGACGACCACGATCTGTTTGAGCTCTTCCGAAAGTTCGAAGGCCCACTTGGTCATCTCCTTGGCCTCCTGGAAGGTGCCCGGTTCGAGGAGCGGGATCTCCATAAGCCGCGCGAAATAACGGGATTCACCCTCGTTGACGCTGGAAAGGGCCCCCGGATCATCGCAGGCTACCAGGACAAACCCTCCCCTGGTGCCCGAACCGACAAGGTGGAGCAGGAAATCGGATGCCACGTTCACGCCGTTCTGTTTCATGACGCAGAGCGCCCGCAACTGGGCGAAGGAGGCCGCCGCCGCCACCTCGAGTGCCACCTTCTCATTGACGGACCACTCGACGTAGAGGTTGCGCTCCTTGGCTACCTTGGAGAGGCTCTCGATGATCTCCGATGATGGCGTTCCCGGATACCCGCTGGCAACATTGACGCCCGCCTCCAGGGCGCCCCGAACTATTGCTTCGTTCCCCATAACCAGGTATGAAGCGCCTTCTTTTGTATCAGTCAAATAGGACATCGTACCCTCCATCTTATGCAGTCAGCCGTTCAAGAACTTCGATACTCATCCTCAGATAGGCCTTCGTCTCATCATCACTCGTGTTGACCATGCCTTCACCCTGTGCCTTCGCGAGACCGCGCCTCTTTTTATTCCCGGCGGCCCAGAGCAGGTGCTCACGGTTTTCCTCCGGCATCGCCGAAAGGGTCAGATATCCTTCCTTCTCTGCCTCCTCAACGATCTTTCTGCCCCGATCCGTTCTGACGATCAGGGTATTCATATCGGGGCGGCCTTCCATCACCCCCACGGAAAGGTCGGAAAATTCGGAGGTCATATCGATGCAGTAGGAGCACCCGTTGGGGACGAGCTCCCGGATTTCGTTCAGTGAAATCTCCAGTTTTGTCCCGTTATCCCCGAAAACCTCCAGGCGCTCCGACGGAGGGGGAGGTATATCGATCTTTCTGATCCGGCCGATCTCAATTCTTTCGGCAAGGAAGGGTTCGAAGAGCCTGAAATCGATTGCCCAGGTGCAGAACAGGCCGAGGGTGAGCCCGAAGGGGTCCACAAAGTCATCGGTATTCAGCGGATTCGACCGCATCAGTGCCGCGGCCAGCATCTGACAGGGGGTGCCGACAAGACCGATATTCCTGTAGCCA
This sequence comes from uncultured Syntrophaceae bacterium, assembly GCA_964571315.1. Classification (GTDB taxonomy): domain Bacteria; phylum Desulfobacterota; class Syntrophia; order Syntrophales; family UBA2210; genus UBA6078. Next base: position 4,098 of record CAZNBR010000091.1, on the reverse strand, counting down.
TCCTTGACTGCCCGGTTCACCGCCGAGAGCGTCGGCGCCGCCGTATACTTTGAGGTGCTGCAGGCAAGAACATCTTCCGGGTCGGTGACAAAACGGGGAACGGGCAGGAGTCCCTTCCGGTCAGTCAGGACCGCTCCGTCGATATACCCTTTTTTGAGGGCGAAATACATGAGGGCTGACACGGTCCCGCCCGCCTGTGGAGCGATATCTTTCAGGCGATCACCGGCCTGTGCCGCAGAGATCGATTGATAGTAACCGAGAGGATTGCCGTCATACGGTTTGTCGAAGAGACGCCCGGAGAGCTCGTCGAGATCGACCTCTATCTTGGGACAGTAGGCAAAGCACCGTCCCTCATCAATGACGCAGGGAAAGAGCACCGCCGTTTTACCCCGGTACGACCTGTAGTAGGGGCACAGATCGATACAGGCCCCGCATCCCGTACAGAGACGGGTCTCAAGGACATGCTTGCGAAGCTCCTCCTGCCCCCTCTTGAGAATTTTTTCTTCCATCCGATCCGACCTCCCTCGGTTTTCAATAGTAATGATGGATAAAAAACACCACACTACACTCTTTCAGTGAGGCTATACGTACCTGTTTCTTTTTACGGTGTCAATTATTTCTTGGGCCGGACAAAGGGAGATCCCTCTCGCCTTTCCCGGTATTACGGATTTGAGAATTTTCAGGCAGGAACCGCCGGGTTTCTGCCGAGTCTTTCCAATGGACACCCCCTTTTTTTTGTGGTAGTTATCTGCAAGAATTTCAACAATCTGTGCCGGATAACATGCGGAGATCTTTATGGATATGAGAAGGGTAGGGATTATAGCGAACAGCACCAAGGAAAAGGCCTCCGAGTATGCGTTGCGGCTTGCCGGGTGGCTTTCCGAGAGAGGAGTGGAGGTCCTGTTCGAGGAAGAGATAGCGGCCAAGATAGATATGCCAGGGGTTTCCGGGAATGATCTGGCATCCGCGGTGGATATGCTGGTTGTCTTCGGCGGTGACGGGACGCTCCTCATGGCGGCGCGCCTGGCAATAGGGTCCGACGTGCCTATCCTGGGGATCAATATGGGCGGGTTCGGGTTCATGACAGTGGTCAATCTGGACGAGATGCTCGGCGCCATGGAGCTTATTCTTGATGGGAAGTACAGCACTTCTCAGAGGATGATGCTGAGCGTATCCGTGGAAGGCGCACAGCATCCGGCCCTCAATGATGTTGTCATCAACCGGGGGAATCTGTCCCGAATGGTCAACCTGGAGACCTTTGTTGACGGAAAGTATCTGAGCACCTTCAAGGGGGACGGTCTTATCATATCCACCCCTACCGGTTCCACTGCCTATTCCCTCTCTTCGGGCGGTCCCATCGTCCTGCCGGAGCTCAACTCTATTATTGTCAATCCCATATGCCCGCACACCCTGACAAACAGGCCCCTGGTGCTGCCGCCTGATTCAGTCATAGAGGTGGTCGTATGGACAAAAGAGGGGAAGGCATCAGCGACACTCGACGGACAGGACCTGTTTATACTGAAGTCGGGTGACAGGGTGTGCATACAGAAATCAAAAGACCACATAAATCTGGTAGAATCTCCTCATCGCGATTATCTGGAGATCCTGCGAACCAAACTGGGGTGGGGCGGATTGCCCGGGTAAGATGCTGACGGAACTGAACATCAAGAACCTCGCCATCATTGATGAACTGAATGTCACCTTTGCCGGGGGACTGAATATACTGTCCGGGGAGACGGGTGCCGGCAAATCGATAATCATCGGCGCGGTGAGCCTCCTCCTGGGGGACCGGGCCTCGAGCGATCTTGTGCGCTCACCCGCGGAGTCTGCAGTCGTTGAGGCACTCTTTGACGTAAGCGGCAACGAAGAGGTGCGAAAAAAGCTGGAAGAGGCCGGGATGGATGAAGGCGACGAATTGCTGCTCAAGAGGGTGGTGTCGAGGGAAGGGCGCAACAGAATCTATGTCAATGGAAGCTCGGCAACCCTGGGGATGCTCGCATCGCTCGGAGAGCTGCTTGTCAATATCTGCGGTCAGCGCGAGCATCAGGTCCTCCTGGATGCCGATAATCACATCGACATCCTGGATATCTTTGGCGCTCTGATGTCACTCAGGGCCGAATTCTACGATCTCTACACCGGCTGGCAGGCATTGAAAAAGAAACTCGGGGAACTGGAAACCAGGAACAATGAAAAGCTTCAGAGGGAAGAGCTTCTGAGATTCCAACTGGATGAGATTGAAAAAAGCGATGTGAAGATCGGCGAGGACATGGCCCTCCAGGATGAAAAAAGGATCCTGGGCAATGCGCAGAAGCTCGATGAATACGCGACCCGGGCGCATGACGCCCTGTATGTAGCCGAAGGTTCGGTCCTGGAGAGGCTGGGCGGCGTTGTTGACGATATCAAGGAGATACGGAAGATAGACCCCGGCCTGAAGATCTCGGAGGAAGAGCTGGAGTCGGTGTTTTTCAATCTTGAGGAAATTTCCTTCGTGCTCCGGGATTACGTGAAGGGCATAACCTTTGACCCGGCGAGGCTGGAGGCGATCGATGACCGGATTGAATACTTGGGAAGACTCAAACGTAAGTACCGCGCGACGATAATAGAGGATATCCTGCGAAGGAAGGAAGAGATAACAGAGGAGCTGGAGGGAATAGCCTATCTGGGTGAAGAGATTGTCCGTGTCTCTGGGGAGATCGGCCACAGCGAAACGGTCCTCCTGGAAAAGGCGGGGGAACTGTCCGCGAGGAGGAGAGAAGCCGCCGGGGTCTTAAAGGGGACGATAGAGGATGAAATCCACTCGATGAGAATGGCCGATACGGTGTTCAAGGTCCGGTTCGCGAACCCTCCCGGAGAGGGCGATCCCTCTTCACTGAACCCGAAGGGGGTGGATGAGGTGGAGTTCTATCTGTCGACCAATGTGGGCGAGGAATTGATGCCCTTAAACCGCATAGCCTCCGGAGGGGAGCTGTCCCGGATAGTACTCGCCATGAAAAAGGTGCTGGCGGGCACCGGCGCGGTCGGCACGGTCGTGTTTGATGAGGTGGACAGCGGGATAGGGGGCGCCGCGGCGGAGGCTGTGGGGGAGAAGTTGAAGGACGTGTCCAGGCACCATCAGGTTATCTGTATCACGCACCTTCCGCAGATAGCCTGTTTCGGAGACACGCACTTCCTTGTCTCCAAGAAGGTGCAGGGGGAGAGGACAAATGCCAGAGTGAATCTCCTTTCGGAGGAGGGGCGTCTCGACGAGATTACCCGGATGCTGAGCGGCGTCGAGATGACGGAAAAAACCAGAGAGCACGCATCCGAGATGCTGAAAATGTCCAGACGATAAGAGAGTGCAAAGGAATCGAAAGACGAGGGTAGGAGATGCTGAGGAAGGCAAAGGTAAGCGATGCAAAGATAATCCATCAGATGATCAATCTTTCTTCGAACAAGGGGGAGATGCTCCCGCGGTCGCTGATGGATCTGTACGGCAGCTTGCGAGACTTTTTCGTATATATCGACGATGAGGGCTCTCTTGTCGGTTTCTGTGCCATGCATATCTTCTGGGAGAACCTGGCGGAGGTACGGTCCCTGTACGTAAGAAGCGAAAACAGGAGATTGGGGGTCGGCAGAAAACTGGTGGAGGCGTGCATCTCCGAGGCGATAACGCTCGACCTGCTGAGGATATTCACCCTTACCTATCAGACCGAATTCTTCAAAAGTCTCGGGTTTGTCGTCACCGACAAGTCCGAACTTCCTGAAAAGGTGTGGTCCGATTGCTTCAAATGCTCGAAGTATCCCGATTTCTGTGATGAAATTGCCATGATTGTAGAGCTCTGAGGTACGGCCGCCCCGTGTCTATCTTCCCATACGACAGACCGGATCTTTTGGCAGGCCATCTTTTTGAAGTATGGTTTCCTGTGATGCCTGCCTCCGTTCGTTTGTCAAGCCCGCAGAAAAAACGATACCCCATGGGAAAACAGTAGCAGACCGGGTCTCCGGCTGTGCAGCTATCGGGGAGAAAATCGGTCTGAATCGGGAAGGGACTTGACATTAGTTTTAACCTGAATCCCGTGTGAGTGGTTACAACTCTTTGTAATATTTGTCAAAGCGATA
>CAZNBR010000090.1:7347-8888 GCA_964571315.1 uncultured Syntrophaceae bacterium | reverse complement strand
GGAGAGACGATAAGATAATTGATATCCTGTCCGCAAAGGAAGATGATTTTTGGGGTGACCCCATGTCCTATCCTACTTATGACAATAAAAACATTACTCAAAAACAGGAGCAAAAAGCTCATAAAAAATCGGCAGATGTCAGAAAGATCAGGGAAAAAGTAGCATAAAGAGGAAGACGCACAGACACAAAGGGCAAAGCCTCCTATTGTTTGTGCATGTTCTTATGGCAATAATCAAGAGACAGTAAGTTCGTCCTTCCATCGCTTCAGGTCGGTTAGTGATCTTTCAGCATAGTATCGCCCCCTTGTTTTTTTCGGTGCCCCTTTCTTAAGAGGTGGAAAGAGGCCAAAGTTAATATTCATCGGCTGGAAGGTCTTATAATCGGCGTTAGTGATATGGTGGAGGAGGGCGCCCAGGCCGGTTGTTTCAGGGGGAGGCGTCATACCCTCTCCCGCGATGTGCCGACAGGCGTTTATCCCCGCCATCAGGCCCATCGCCGCCGATTCCACATACCCCTCGACCCCCGTAATCTGCCCCGCGAAGAAGATGTTGTCGTTGGAGCGGAGTTGCAGTGTCTTCCTGAGCAGGGTGGGGGAATTCATGAAGGTGTTGCGGTGCATGCTACCGTATCGCGCAAAGGCGGCCTTCTCCAGCCCCGGGATCATTCTGAGGATCCTTTTCTGCTCGGGCCATATCAGTTTTGTCTGAAATCCCACCAGGTTATAGAGGGTCCCTGCGTTGTTTTCCTGCCTGAGCTGGACCACACCGTAGGGCCGCTTCCCCGTTTTCGGGTCGATAAGACCCACCGGTTTCATCGGACCGAAGAGCAGGGTCTTCGGTCCTCTCCTTGCCAGGACTTCAACGGGAAGACATCCCTCGAAACAGTGCCTATCTTCAAAATCCCTGAGAGGAACCTCCTCGCCCCCCACGAGCTCCGTCCAGAATCGTTCGTATTCCTCTCGCGTCAGGGGACAGTTCAGGTAATCCCCTGTGCCGCCCTCCTCGTATCTCGATGCCCTGAAGGCTCGGGTGTCATCGATGGACTCGGCCTCAACGATGGGTGAAATGGCGTCATAGAAGTAGAGATATTCATCTCCGGTAAGGGAGGATATCTCCCGTGCCAGGGATTCGGATGTGAGGGGGCCGGTAGCAATAATAACAAGAGAATCTTCAGGTATTCTGGCGATCTCTTCCCGGGATATCCTGATCCGGGCGGACGAGAGCCGGTCTTCAATGTAGCGCGAAAAAAGGGTCCTGTCCACGGCCAGGGCCTTCCCCGCCGGAACGGCTGTGGCGCGGGCGGCCTCCATGATAAGCGATTCCATCTCCCGCATCTCCTCCTTGAGGAGGCCGACGGCGTTTTCTATCGCGTCGGAGCGAAAAGAGTTGCTGCATACGAGTTCCGCGAGGAGGGGAGAGGTGTGGGCGGGAGAGAAGAGGGTGGGCTTCATCTCGCAAAGGAGGACGTCAATCCCCCTTTTTGATACCTGCCACGCGGCCTCACAGCCGGCGAGACCGCCGCCGATGATGACAATGGGTTT
>CAZNBR010000090.1:0-7247 GCA_964571315.1 uncultured Syntrophaceae bacterium | reverse complement strand
GGATAGCTTGAGCATCCGAAGAAGGTCTTGCCCCTCTTTGAACGTCTCTCGGAGAGATTGCCGTCGCACTGGGGGCATTTTACCCCTGTATCGAGCGGTTTTGTATGCTTGCATTCCGGATATCCCGAGCATCCCAGAAACCTTCCGAAGCGGCCTTCCTTTATAACCATGTTTTTACCGCACGCGTCACAAGGGATATCGGTCGAGGGTGCCTCTGCCTTGCTGATTGCGCCGTTTTCATCCTGCGCGATGTTGCCGGTGTTTTTGCACTCTGGATAGTTGGAACAGGCCAGAAACTTTCCATTCTTCCCCCATTTTATCACCATGGGGCTTTTGCACTTGTCGCAGGTAAGATCGGTGGGTATCTCCTCCCGCTTGATGTTCCTCATCTCTTCGTTGGCCTTTTGCAGCTCAGATCTGAAGGGGGTATAAAAATCCTCCAGTGTCTTGTGTCGGGTGAGCTTTCCATCCTCAATCATGTCAAGCCGGTCCTCCATGGAGGCGGTGAACTTGACATCCATGATACTGGGGAAGTTCTCGACGAGAAGCTCGTTGACAATGGCTCCGAGTTCCGTGGGGTGAAACCGCCTCTCTTCAAGCCGGACGTAGTTTCTGTTCTGTATCGTGCTTATGATGGCGGCGTAGGTGCTGGGCCTGCCGATCCCCTTTTCTTCCAGCTCTTTGACGAGGGTTGCTTCGGAGAAGCGTGGCGGCGGCTGCGTAAAGCTTTGTTGAGGCTCCAGGGTGATCAGCCGCAGTTCATCCTCTTCGGAGACCTCCGGGAGGATTTTCCCTGCCAGCTCTTCGCCGCCGTTATCCTCTTTATCGGTGGATTCCGTGTAGACGATGCTGAAACCGGGGAATTTCATGATAGAGCCCTGCGCGTGGAAAAGACAGCGGCCCGCCTGTATGTCGAGGCCGGTCTGGTCGAAGACGGCGGGATTCATCTGGCTGGCTATAAAGCGGTTCCATATCAACTGGTACAGGCGAAATTCATCACTTTTGAGATACGGTTTGATCTTTTGCGGTGCGTATGCCGCCGCGGTCGGCCGTATCGCCTCATGGGCATCCTGGGAAGCCTTCGAAGACTTGAAGACCTGGGGCTTCGCCGGGAGAAACTCTTTTCCGTACACCTCTCCTATGTACGTTCTCGCTTCTTCCAGAGCCTCCGCCGCTATCCGGACCGAATCGGTCCTCATGTAGGTGATGAGGCCGACAGGGCCTTCCTCCCCCAGGGATATCCCCTCATAGAGCCGCTGGGCCACGCTCATTGTCTTCTTTGCCGTGAAACGCAGCTTCCGTGAAGCCTCCTGCTGAAGCTTGCTGGTGGTGAATGGAGGGGCCGGAGAGCGCTTTACCTCCTTTTTCTCCACCTTTTTGACGACGAAGGGGACGCCCTTCAGCTCTTCGAGAACTTCTCGTGTCTGCGATTCACTGGACAGGTTCAGCTTTTTGGAGCCTATCCTTGTCAGTCGCGCCTCAAAAGGAGGGGGATTGCTCCCCTCCAGCAGGGCGGTGATGTTCCAGTATTCCTCCGACACAAACGCCCGGATATCGGCCTCCCGGTCGCATATGATCCTGACGGCGACCGACTGGACCCGCCCCGCGCTCAGCCCCCGTTGCACCTTCTTCCAGAGTATCGGACTGATCTGGTATCCCACCAGCCGATCAAGGATCCGCCGGGTCTGCTGGGCTTCGTATTTATTGACGTTCAGCTCCAGGGGGTTTTGAATGGCCGCGATGACGGTCTTCCTGGTCAGGTCGTTGAAGAGGACCCGGTAGATCTTTTTGTCTCCGTCTATTTCGCTCGCCACGTGCCACGCGATGGCCTCCCCCTCGCGGTCGGGGTCGGGCGCCAGAAAGATGGTATTCGCCTTCTTCGCCGATTTCTTCAGTTCGGAGATGACCTTCTTCTTTTCGGGGATGATCTCATAGATGGGCTCAAAGTTATTGTCAATATCGATCCCCAGCTTGCTTTTGGGAAGGTCTTTGATGTGTCCGACAGAGGCCTTCACCTCAAATTCAGGGCCAAGGTATTTCTGTATGGTCTTCACCTTGGTTGGGGATTCAACGATAATAAGCGCGGTGGACATGGTTACTCCTTTATAACGAATTTCTTCCCGGGAAGCTGCTCGACATATCCCTTCAGTTCAAGGGACATGAGGGTGCCCAGGAGATCCTGTATCTGATAGCCGGTATCAGCCGCCAGAGTATCTACATGGATCGGTTTCCCCCCCAGTACCTTCAGGATGGCCTGTTCGTCCGCCTTGAGGGCTTCGGATATCCCGGGGCATCTCTCCACGGGGGCTTCGTCCGCCGGTCCGACAGGTGCCGGTTTAATATTCACCTGGGGCAGGATCTCCTCGAGTATGTCCTGTGTATTTTCAACCAGCTTCGCCCCTTCCCGTATGAGCCTGTGAGTTCCCTTTGTTCCCGGAGAGTCGATGCTCCCCGGTACGGCAAAGACCTCTCTCCCCTGTTCCAGGGCGACCCGCGCGGTGATCAGGGAACCGCTCTTCTCGCCGGCCTCAACCACGACAACCCCCAGTGAGAGACCGCTTATGATCCTGTTTCTGGCCGGAAAGTTGGCGGCCAGGGGCTGGGTGGAGAAGGGAAATTCGGTGATCACGGCACCATGTTCCACTATCTTTTCGAATAAATTAGCGTTTTCAGGTGGATAGACAACATCGATGCCGGACCCCAAAACGGCGATGGTCCTTCCCTTTCCTGCAAGCGCCCCGGTATGGGCTGCGGAGTCAATGCCCCGTGCCATGCCGCTGACGACGGTCACTCCTCCCAGGGCAAGTTCGCGGCAGAGCCGCTGCGTTGTAAACCTACCGTAGGTGCTTGCCATCCTGGAGCCTACCACGGCGAGCGTGATATCATGGGCGGACAGGGTTCCTCTGACATACAGGATAGGCGGAAAATCGTATATATTCAGAAGCAGCCGGGGATACAGTGGAGAGTCGGAGGTGACCAGCGAGACACGCAGCCTGTCTGCCGACTCCATCTCCCTTTCGACCCGCGGCCAGTCATCAAAGTTCCGTATGTTGCGTGCCGTTTTCTGCGTGATGCGGGGTACCTTCCGAAGGGCGGCCGCAGGTGCTTCGAAGACGGCGCATGGGGAGCCGAACGTCTTGACAAGACTGTTGAATCCGACATTTCCCACGGTATCCACGAACTTCAGGGCAAGCCAGTATTTTAGATCAGCAGGGGTCATTATCTTGTCGATAAAAGATAAAAGCGTAAGGGTTACGGGTTATGAATGATGGCTAAGGAGGGGACTATATATGGTATCTTTGAGAGGTGTCAAGCTTTTTTGAACTGTCATCTGCTTGACATAGCTCGGAAGTTATAATAACTCAACCCGTACAGCGCAATACCCACGGAGCTTGCTTGCTCCGGGTGGTGAGTTGATACTATCTGTGATGAAAAGAGGTATGACAGAGTTGAAGCCGAAAGTTTTCGTTGCCGCAGTCCTCGCCCTGATTCTGATCCTTGCGGGATCGCCTCCTGTTCTCGCCCTGACTGACCGGTCTGTGAATCCTTTCCTTTCCATAACGCCCGCCGAGGTAGATTTTGGCGTTATGAGAGATACGGAAACCTCGGTTCGATCGATTGAGATAGGCGGAAAAGGGAAGGTTACATGGGTGGTTAAGTGGGTAGAACCCTGGTTGACCCTGGATTCGTATTCGGGCGTTGTTGAGGATGGCGCACAGATCGTATCAATCACAGCAAACCCGCGTGGCCTTTCCCTTGGACATCACACGACCGAAATAGTCATAGCCACTTCTTCCGGGACCAGAGCGATTCCGGTTTCCGTTACCATCCTGCAGGGCAGCGATGCCATCCTCAGGCCGGAACTGGAAGAGATCATCCTGGCCCCGCCGGCCTTCGCGGTGCAGATCGGCAGAAAGGTTCGCCTGAGCGTCCTCGGTGTGTATTCTGATGGTTCGCTGAGGGATATTACAAAAGAGGTGCAGTGGGTTTCAGAGAACAGGACGGCGGGATCTTTTGTTGACAAGGGGCTCCTTATCGGAAAATCCGCGGGGAATGTGCGGGTATTTGCGAAGGAGGGAAGGGTAACAAGCCCTGTCATGACCATCCATATAGATGCCCTCGACGGCCCCCTTCTGAAGGTGCACCTGCCCAAGGTAAAACTGGATCATATGGAGAAGGATTCAACAGAAACCCTTTCCCTGGCCCTGCGAAATGCCGGTACGGGGGAATTGGAATGGGAGGTCATAAGCCGGGTGCCCTGGCTGGTAGTGGACGGGAACACCCATTCGGGTGACAGTTATAGGAAGGCGGTAGGTGAAAAAGGCCCCGAATTGGGTGGTCTGGGAGAAGGCGCATCGAATGGACGGAAAACCGGATACAACAGTCTGCGCGGCATGGGTGCGAAGAATATAAAGATCACCGTTGATGTCACAGGGCTTCCGGAGGGAACGTACGAGGGAACGATTCTGGTACGATCAAACGGAGGCGATGAAGAGATAACTATTCCGGTCACCATCCTCTCCCTTACATCCATATCCCTTACCCCCGTTTCTATTAGAATGGCGGTAAACGACAGAATGTTGTTACGGGCAACCGGTATATGGTCGGATGGGAGCAGGACCGATCTTTCAAGCGGTTCGGGTGGCAGGTGGGTAACCTCCGACCCTTCAATCGGGTTCTTCCTGCGCAGACGGCCTGTTTTTGTAGCCGCGAGGGCCGGTCACGCCGAGATCAGGAGGGTAAGGGGTGGTGTGAGCAGTAATGTGGCGGTTGTTTCTGTTGAAGAGGATACGGTCGGCCCTGTCTTGCTGGTATCTCCCCACGAAGTGGATTTCGGCACCATAGGCCCCGGTGAGGCCTCAAAGGGTGTTTTTTCCCTTAAAAATGTCGGGGGAGGAGATCTGATCTGGCAGGCGTACGGGGTGGGAGACTGGATATCTGTGGAGGGTGGCACCCCTTCAGGGACGGCCGGGAGGCCCGGGCGCCGTCTTCGCGTGTCTGTTGAGTCCATGGCGGAGGATGAGGTTTCTGTGAGTGGGCTGTTTGCCGTTCGGATACGCCTTGAGGCGGGTCACAATTCAGTATCCTATGAAAAATTCCTATCTCCAGGAAGTTATAGAGAAGAATTAAAGCTGTATTTTAATGGTGGAGAGCGGTCTATATTTCTGAAATTTGCCGTAGCGGAGAGGGGGTCGCGCCCCTCCATGGATATACAACCCCTCGGGATAGATTTCGGCAGTGTTGCGGCAGACGGGACATTGATGAAAAAGATCGAATTAAGAAACGTGGGGAAAAGTATCCTGAAATGGGGTGCGAGTTTGCAGGGGAACAGGAAGACGTTCCGGGGAGTGACTCCTGAAAAGGGAAGATACGTTTCATTTGCGAATGAGGCCGTTTCGGGGAAGGACCGCTACCGCGTTCCTGAGCGTCTGAAAGACAGGGTAGAAATCTCCGGCGAGTGGACCGAAAACAGAGGGTATCCCTACAGTACGGGGGAAGACGCTCTTTTCCGGTATTCATTCACGGGGGGCGGCATAGCCGTATTCCTGTGGAAGGATATCTATGGGGGCACCGCCCAAGTATTTGTTGATGGTCGTTTGACGGGCGAGATAGATTGCGCCTCCGAGGAGAGGAAGAGGATCGAGTTCCCGGCGGCGGAAAATCTCGCGGAAGGGGAGCCACATCTCCTTACCCTCGCGGTGAGAGGGGGAACGATGGAGATCGAAGGTGCGCGGGTTTACACTGCGGGCCTCATGGAGGGCAGGAAAGGGTGGATAGGGATATCCCCTGAAAGGGGGACGACAACCAATGAAGTTGATTACATTACCGTGTCTGTTACCCCTGAGAGGATGTCTGCCGGTTCTTACAGCGAAAATATCATTTTTTACTCCGACGCGGGAATTGAAATAGTTGAGGTGTCGCTTGATATCACTGGTGATAAGCTTCCAGAATTCATAGATATATACAGCTATATAAAGGGAAAGGACATCTGGCTGTCTCCCGAGAGTGCGCAGGTAGATCTCCGGTTGCAGGGATACCGGAAGGAGGGGCCGCTATTCAGGCTCTTCCGCAAGGGAACGCCGGGGACAGCGGAATTCTTCCAGTGGCATAATCCATCGAAAGGGACCCACTTTTATTCGTACAACCGGTCGGGCGGGAAGCGTCCTCTCAAGGGGTATGTCTTTGATGGACCGATAGGAAATATTGCAACCCTGAAGCTGCCCTATACCAGAGATCTGTACACCTGGTTCAACCCTGAAACGGAGGCATATTCCTACACAACAGACCCCAGAGGTGAAGATTACAGGAAAAAGGGGTACATATACGACGGGGTGGCGGGTTATGTCAGATAACACCGGCGACTGGTGTTTTGTCTTGACAAATATAGGCAAAGTGACTACAAGATTCTCTTTTTCACGAACAGTGCGCCAGTAGCTCAGCTGGATAGAGCAACGGACTTCTAATCCGTAGGTCCCGGGTTCGAATCCCTGCTGGCGTACCATATATATGTGGTGGATGTAGCTCAGTTGGTTAGAGTGCCTGGTTGTGGCCCAGGAGGTCGGGGGTTCAAGTCCCCTCATTCACCCCACTTAAAAACAAGGGGTTACGAAAAAATCGCAATCCCTTTTGTTTTTACAGATTTTAGTTTCCAACTCTATTTCCAACCTCTGGCCCTGATTTTGGTTGCTTTCGAGCTCATCTTATACCGAATATGCCTGTAAAAAAGGTGGGCATGCAGACCCTTGCCCCCTCTCGTTTTTTCGCCTCACGTGACGGGGGAAGAAATTTCCAGAAAATTTTCCCCACTGTTCATCAAAATCTATCCGGTTTTGAAGAGTGGCTTTGAAACGGAAGCTCTCAATACCTACTTATCTACTTCTAATCCTATATCTAAAGAACCGTTACCAAACCGTTCCCCAACTATTGCTAAACGGTTAAAGAAAAATAACAAAGACAAAGACCTACTGGATTGGCTTGATCCTGAACTGGGGAAAACCAGCAAAAGAAGCACTTCATTTTTCTGCTTGGTTATTTCTTCCTGAAACATTTGATAGATAACTCTCATCTATTGTTCAAGATTATTACTCCGGCAATTAAACATGTCAAATGTCATACCGGACTTGATCCGGCATCCAGGCGAGGGGGGTGAATAATTATTATTTGTCATTTCGACCGCAGGGAGAAATCTTAACAAGCCTGTATCATTAAGATTTTCCCCTGACGCGGACTATAGCTCGTTGCTGACG
>CAZNBR010000089.1:0-8918 GCA_964571315.1 uncultured Syntrophaceae bacterium | reverse complement strand
GGTCCGCTGGATTCTTCCTGAACTCGCTGTCCAGAAACCGCCTGACGTGCCTCCGGTTCCACCTCCCGGGGTGACGGAACTGCCGGTAGAGGGTCAGGTCGCCGGCATAGAAGTCTTTCGTATCGAGCCCTTCCGCGTCCGATCCGTAGGCGGGCATATTGAACAGGGCGAGGTTCAGGTAGTCGATATATGCATGATGCCTTATAACATAATCGAGGGTGTTTCGCGCCCCCCCGAGCGTCTCGGCGGGTGTCCCGAACAGGAGGTAGAGGTAGGTCCCTATCCCGGCCTCGTGCAGCGTCTTCAGCGCTTTCGATGCCTCCGCCAGGTCGATCCCCTTGTCGAGCGCGTCGAGGACCCCCTGGTCTCCCGACTCCAGTCCGATCTTCAGCATGACGCACCCCGAACGTTTCAGCCCCCTGCAGAAATCGGAATCGGTGAGATGCCGGGTTATCCGGGCGAATCCGTACCAGGGGATGCCGGGGGGATTGTTCGCTGTCGCCGCAAGGAGCGCCGGGCTCATCGCGTTGTCGAGAAAGTGTATCAAAGAGGGCCCTTCGCGGTCGATAAGGGTGTCAAGGTCGGCAATCGTTTTATCTGCCGGGGGGTGCGAATAGGCGCTCCCCTCGGCCTTCTCCGGGCAGAAGGTGCACCGGCCCCAGTAGCAGCCGCTGGACGCGCTGTAGGGGAGGACAAAACCCGGTGACAGGTAGGGCCTCTCATGGAAGGGGGTGTAGTCCGGGACGATGTGCCCGTTCGAAGGGGAGATACCGAACATGCCGAGGAGGGGTACCTCTCCCGGCCCCGCGATCATGTCGTCGACAAGACCGTCGAAGGGGTTCTTCCACCCCGGATTGCTGAGCCACGATGTCACCAGACCTCCCCCCAGGACGAGCCTTGCACCCGGGCAGAGCTTTCGCACTAGGCCGATCAGGGAGAAGGCGGACAGGGCCTGGCTCAGATAGTTCAGCGAAAGCCCGACGACGGAGGGCCCTTCATCCTCGAAGAGGGCCGGCAGGCGCTTTGAAAAATAGGGGTAAAAGGGGCTCTTCTCCGGCTGCCCTGCGGCCCTGATGAGATCGGCACTGCTCAGGGGGGAGAGGGCCTCGTCCTGGTAGTTCGCGAGGCCGAGCTGTACGCCGCGGGAGCGCGCCGCCAGATCGAGGACGCGGTTTATGTCCCTCACCGCCCGGCTGTAGCGGTCTGTTTCTTTGTAGAGATCTCTGTGCAGGAGCGCTGATATGTTGGAGTCCAGGTGCCGAGCCGCCCGCTTCGACCATGTGTCCTGTGCCAGGGCGGGGCACTCCAGGAGGTTCATCAGGCCTTCGAGATTGGCATCCAGCAGCCGACAGTGAACCCCGTGCCCCTTCATCGCCCCCAGGAGCCGTGCGATTCCCGCGGGCGGCTCGCAGGGCCGTACGACGGGGGGATTAATCAGAAGCATCGTGCCGGATTCCACCGTTTGTCCATTCCCCATAATTGTGTCTGATCCTCACCCGCAGCGTTTCCGACAGGTCTATCCCTTGCCGCGTCCGGCGATATCGTTATAGAGCCAGGCAAAGATTGCCCCCCCGATCGCGCCGTCAACCAGTCCCCAGGCAAGGCCGATGAGACTGCCGGCCGGAGAAAGGGTATAGCCCCGGTACAGACGCCCGATAAAGGTGGTATCGCCCGTCGCCCCCTCAAAGGCGATAATCCACCAAGTCAGAAGAAAGATAGCGAATCCCCAGATCAGCCCGCACGTCAGTGCAAACGCTTTTACATTGAGCTTCATTGTGACACCCCCTTGTCGCGGTGGTTGATCACCCTCCGCACTAGAGCGCGGCGGGACCCCGGGTATGCACAGCGCGCCATACGACGCCCCGATACCTTTTCTTTTTATACGTCTTTGGCCCCTCTCGCCTTCCGGAGGGTTTTCCAGAAGGGCTTGTAGAGGAAGCTTTCCTTGCCCAGACCGCAGAGCTGTTCGTACATCGGCCGGGTGACCGTAAAGGCGAGCAGTTGTGGATCTATATATTGGCGCATCGCGATATCCGTCGCGCCGATAATCGCCTGAGCGGCGCCCAGGTCATCGAAGGATGCCACCAGCTGCGAGCACCCCGACCCGAAGGGCGCGATCACCGGAGTAGGATCGCCCGGCGCGCTGTAGTACTGGGTTCCTATCATGAGCAGGCCCAGTTGGTCGGGATTGACAAAGAAGGTCACGCTCCTGAGATACTCATACTGATCCGCGCGCAGCGGGCCGATGAGGATGTGGGGGTGCTCCTGTTTATACCCCTGGCGGTAATCCAGCCACTGGTTCATCAGGTCGTACGACGCCTTCAGCCCCTCGCCATTCACGAGGAAGTTGACCAGCTCATCCCGCGACCGTGTCTCCACGCCGCACAGCCAGTGACCGGGCCCCCCCGCAGCCGAACTTTTCCTTCGTCAGGTGCAGGGTCTTCCCTCGAAGCCACTGCCGGTAAAAGGCGAACACACACGCCCGTGTACCCGGTTTCGGTTCCACCAGCGGCTCGAACGGACGGGTGTCTGGGGCATCGTAGAACCCTATCAGGGGAATGCTCAGTCCGGCCTTCTCAAGCAGGTGTGCCGCGTCAGGCTGCATGTCTGTCTCCTCTCTGTATCGATTTCAGTGTCAGGCCGGGAGTGTCAAAGCTCACCCTCTTCACCGGCGGAAAGTTCCAGGAGTGCGACGGGCTGGACGGCGCTCCCCGCGATCCCCCTGACCGAGCTGTACATGTGGTTTGTGTTCAGAAGCACCTTTTCGATCTGCTTTTCCCTCTTCTTCCAGATGCCCTGCATGGCCCTTTTTTCCGCCTCCAGATCCACCTGCATCTGCGTGAAACCTTCGACGATGGCCTCCACCTGGAGTCTGAATTCGTTGCCCGTCAGGTAGTTGTAGATCATCCCCATCTTGTCGCCCTTGTTCTCCTGAGTCGCCACGGCATTACTGAGTCTGATCACGGACTCTCTCAGGACGACGCACAGCCCCCTAAATTCTTCAAAGGAGCAGACCCATATCCCGTCCCTGAGCCCCATCCGTTCCATGTCGGCAGGCATCGATTCGGTGACCAGGACACCGATGTCGGCGCCACGCTCCCGGATATCGGCCTTGAATTTTTCCATCCAGCCGTCCTGAAACCCTTTTGTTCGCTTGCTCTCGTAGTAGATCGTCCCGCAGTTCTGCCGCGTCCGTGTGTTGACGATCTGCACGCAATCGGCGCCTCGCGCCCCCTTTTTCACCTCTTCGATAGTGTCCAGGGGGAAGGCGGCGCTCAGGCATTCCTCGATCGCCAGCTCCTGCACCTCGCCCTGCAGCTGCATCGAACCCTGCTCGGCCCTTCGCTGTGCCTCTTTGAGATTTTCTTTCAATTGCTCGATGACCTTCTCCCTCTCGGAGATCTTCATCTGGGACTTCTGTTCCTCACTCCTCCGGATATTTTCACGCTCCGCGCTGAGCATCTCACTGAACTTTCTCTCGGATTCGGCCTCGATCGACTCCTTCAGCTCATTCTTCTCCCGTTTGAGCCGCTCAATCTCCGATTTTGCCCGGTTGAATTCTTTCAGCTGTCCGGACTTCTGATTGAGCTCTACCTGGAGGGATCGGATGTGCTCCGACTGTTCTTCCTCCACCCGGGCCCGGATCTCGGCCTGCAGCCGCTTTTCTTCCTCCTTCAGGCGCGCCCTGATCCTCTCCGCGACCGTCTCCTCCTGCCGCCTCTTTTCATCCTCGAAGGTCGCCCGTTCTTTGCTAAGGGAATCCAGTTTTCCCTGGTACCTGTTTTTTTCGGCGGCCAGTTCGTCCTGGTATTTTTTCTTCAGCTCCTCGTCGACCTGGTGATACAGGATATCCTGCACGTCGATCTGGTGCCCGCAGTTGGGACACTTGATCTTGTTCGGCTGCTGATCCATCACTCTTCCCCGGTTTCCGATACCGGACGTCACGCGTAACGGATATGACCGCGCCGGTATCCTGTTTATGTGGTTTGCGTATGCCGACAGGGCGCATCACTCATGCGTATTCCCTTTGTCCCACTATGGATGAACTGCACTGGAAGCATACGAAACTTTCTCTGAATTATCAATGATGATTATGCCCCCCCAGTGCCGGAGTGAACAGAAAACTTGCAAAATTTGTCCAAACGGAATACCTATCGATTACAGGTGAGAGCCTGACCAAACGGCACACCGGGAACTGTATGCATGGTGGATAAAGAAACAACAGATATGACGCTCTTTGTCAGGACGTCGAGAGAGGATATCACCGGATGGGACAGGCGGAAGATCGTCGATGCCCTGGTTCGTGAGGCCGGCGTGGATCTTGATACCGCGGAGGAGATAAGCAGGGAGGTGGAGGATCGGATCGCCTCGTCGGGGATCGATATACTGACCGCATCGCTGATACGGGAACTGGTGGATGCGCGGCTGATCGAGCGGGGGATGAAGAAGGCGATGAAGCTGCACGCCCGTCTGGGGTTTCCCCTCTATGACGTGGGCCAGCTTATCCTGTACCACAACAAGGAGAATGCCAATATCCCCCACAGCCCGGAGGGCACGAACCTGACCCTGGCCCAGGGGATCAAGAAAGAATTTGCCATCCTGAATGTCTTTTCGGAGGATGTCGGATATGCCCACATGGGGGGAGACATCCATATCCATAACCTGGGGTATGTGGACAGGCCCTACTGCTCCTGTCAGTCTCTCGAATATATAAAGAAATTTGGGCTGAATCTCCCCAACTCCCTCGCCGTCGCGCTGCCCGCCAGGCACGCGGAGGTCCTCCTGTCGCACATGGTGAGATTTGCCGCCGCCCTTCAGGGGAACTTTGCCGGGGCCATCGGATGGGATGCTGTCAACCTCTTCTTCGCCCCCTATCTGGAGGAGCTGACCGACCGCGAGGTCATGCAGCTGGCACAGAGGCTGATCTATGAATTCGCCCAGCAGGCCGTCGGGAGGGGAGGGCAGACGATATTTACCGATATACACCTCTACTGGAATGTCCCCCGGTATTTCAAGGACGTTCCCGCCATAGGCCCCGGTGGGGAGTATACGGGCAAGACGTACGGGGAGTATGAGAAAGAGGCGCAGCGGTTTGTCCGGGCCCTCTTCGAGGCATTCGGGAAGGGAGACGCCGCGGGCCGCCCCTTCGTCTTTCCCCGGCCCTTTGTGCATATAACGGAGCAGTTTTTTCAGACCCCCGGGCACGAGGAGTTTCTGGATGTCGTCTGCGGTGTGACTGCCGAGAAGGGGAATCCCCACTTTATCTTCGACAGGGGGGGTACCCTCAATATGTCCGAATGCTGCAACCTCGATATGGACGGCGCGGAAGAGATAGCCGATGCCCGCGAGCCGTGGAAGATGCGTTATTTCGGGATTCAGAACGTGTCGATAAACCTCCCCCGGCTCGGGTATAAGGCAGAGGGGGATGACAAGCGGCTCTTTTCCATGATTGCCGATATCATGAGCCTTGCCGCAAGGGCCCACCTGCAGAAGCGGGATTTTATCGAAGGCCTTCTGTCGCACGGCAGTGAGGGCCCGTTGTCCCTCCTGACCATGGATTATGACGGGATGCCGTATCTGAGGATGAACCGGTGCGTATACCTTATGGGGATGATCGGCCTCAATGAACTGGTATGGGCGCATACGGGGAGTCAGCTCCATGAGTCGGAGACCGCCCGCGGGTTCGGGAACGGCGTTGTCCGTTATATGAAAGAGGTCGCCGACACCCTGACGAAAGAGCACGGTATACGGTTTATACTCCAGCAGTCCCCCGCGGAGAGCGCTCCCTACCGCTTGGCCCGGCTGGACCTGAAACACTTCTCCCCGATGGCGGGACACTTTGTGCGGGGCGACATATCGAAGGGGGACATATACTACACCAACTCGACGCTTCTCGCGGTATTATCGTCCACGGATCCGTTCGAACGAGCGGCATTTGAAGGTGCTATGCACCCCTTCATAGAGGGAAATGCCGCGACCTGTATATGGCTGGGCGACACGAAGCCGGACCCGAAGGCCCTGGCCGGGTTTGTCACAAGGGTCTTCAGGGAGACCGAAAACCGGCACGTGGTATTCTCGCCCGAATTCACCACCTGCCTGGATTGCCGCAAAACGGCCCGGGGCATCAGGGACTCCTGCCCTTCGTGCGGTTCCGATAATGTGGAGGGGATTACCCGGGGGGCTGGATATTTTTCCCGGACGTCGAACTGGAACAGGGGGAAGCTGGCGGAACTGAGGGACAGAAAAAAACAGGGGCGCGTTTTCGGCGGTTTTTCGGGGGTGTAATAAAAAACCGTTACAGACAATAACTTTTCTTGACAGTGCGCTTTGCCTGGTATATAAACGGGTTCAAGTGAGAGATATGAGAGAGATCAAGACCACAAACATCCAGATCGCGATCGTAATTATAGGCATCCTTATAATTACCTCCTATACATATGGGGGCTGGGTGATGGTTTGATCTTGTACATACGTTGGACACTAAAACCGTTGCCGGTCCCGGCAACGGTTTTTTATTTTGACGAGGAGGTGGCGCAGTGGAACTGAACGGGGCTCAAATATTAATACGATCATTTATGGAAGAGGGGGTCGATACCATTTTCGGGTATCCCGGCGGCTCCGTTCTCGATATCTATGATGAACTGTACAAATCTTCGATCAAGCATATCCTGGTCCGTCACGAACAGGGCGCGGCCCACGCGGCCGACGGATATGCCCGGGCATCGGGGAAGGTGGGGGTGTGTCTCGTGACCTCGGGCCCCGGCGCCACCAACACGGTAACGGGTATCGCCACGGCGTACATGGACTCGATACCGATGGTCATCGTGACGGGGCAGGTCCAGACCCCCTTTATCGGGACCGATGCCTTCCAGGAGGCTGATATAACCGGAATTACACGTCCCTGCACGAAACACAATTTTCTGGTCAGGCGTGTTGATGAGTTGGCCAATACGATGCGGGAGGCGTTCTATATCGCCCGCTCAGGCCGCCCCGGCCCCGTTCTCGTCGATTTTCCGAAGGATGTCATGCAGGCCAGAACGGAGTACCGGGAGATGACTCCTCTCAGCCCGGGGGTCGCGGAACCGGTCTATCTGCCCGATGCCGGGCAGCTCACCGAAACCCTTGACCTGATCAAGAAGGCCAAAAAACCGGTCCTCCTCATCGGGGGGGGCATTATCCACGGCCGGGCGACGGCCGAGCTGGTTGAATTTGCCCGCAAGGTCAACATGCCCGTTACCTCGACCCTCATGGGGCTTGGGGCCTTTCCTGGCACCGACCCCTTGTGGATGGGGATGCTCGGGATGCACGGAACCTACTATGCAAATATGGCTATCAGCGACTGTGACCTCCTCATCACTCTGGGGGTGCGGTTTTCCGATCGCGTAACCGGCAGGCTTGCCACTTTTGCCTCTAACGCGACCATTGTACAGATCGATATCGATGCCGCCTCGATAAACAAGAACGTCCTCGTTCATATACCGATTGTCAGTGACTGCAAGTCCGCCCTGACCCAGTTGAACGCCATGCTGGACAGGAACGGTCTTGAGAAAATCCGGGAAGGGCGCAAAGGCTGGCTCGCCCAGATCGAGGGATGGAGGGTAGAGGGGCCCATGGCCTACTGCCAGGGTGATACGATCAAGCCGCAGTGCGTCATCGAGACACTTTACGCCCTCACGAAGGGGAATGCCATCGTGGCGACCGAGGTGGGGCAGAACCAGATGTGGACGGCACAGTTCTTCCGGTTCAATGAGCCGAACACCTTTCTCACGTCGGGGGGTCTCGGGACGATGGGGTACGGATTGCCTGCCGCCATCGGCGCTCAGGTTGCCTTCCCCGACAAACTGGTCGTGGACATCGCCGGTGATGGGAGCATCCAGATGAACATCCAGGAGCTTGCCACGGCCGTAAGTTATAAACTCCCCGTGAAGGTGGTGATTCTCAATAACGGCTATCTCGGAATGGTGCGCCAGTGGCAGGAACTCTTCTACGGGAAGCGGTATTCACACACCGACATCCGCGGACAGGGCCCCGATTTCGTAAAGCTTGCCGAGGCCTACGGCGCCGTGGGCCTGAGGGCCACGAAGCCGGAAGAGGTGGAGGCGACCCTTGCCCGGGGGCTGGAGACACCCGGACCGGTGGTGATGGACTTTGTGGTTGAGGGCGAAGAGGGGGTCTATCCCATGGTGAACCCCGGCGCGTCGCTGACGGATATGAAGCTGAGCGGCGGTATAGGCATGTAATGGGGGTTCGGTTCGATGGGATTCCCTTGGTGAACCCCGGCGCGTCGCTGACGGATATGAAGCTGAGCGGCGGTATAGGCATGTAATGGGGGTTCGGTTCGATGGGATTCCCTTCGAGTAGCGACCCCCTGGTACTATAACAGGAGAAAGGATTGAGTCATGGAGGTAAAGGAGCATACGATTTCACTTCTGGTGAACAACAAACCGGATGTGCTTGCAAGGATCGCGGGGACGTTCAGCGGGCGCGGGTATAATATCGAGAATATCAGCGCCAACGTGACGCTGGATCCCAAGATTACGAAGATAAACATCGTCACGGTGGGAAATTCGGCAACGGTCGTCCAGATTGAGAAGCAGCTCAAAAAGCTGGTGGACGTCATAGATGCGTTCCACGTGAAGAGCAGGTCATCGATTCAGAGAGAGATGATTCTTGTCCGCGTGGAGGCAGAACGGGAGGGGGTTATGAAGGCCGTCGAAGAGTTCGGCTGCCGGATCCTGAAAGAAGGGCCCGATTACTTCATACTCGAGCTGACGGGAGACAAAAATGAGATCGATCAGGCGTTGACCTATCTCGAAACCCTTGATATAAAAGACATGAGCAGGTCCGGAAGGGTCGTTTTATAATTTAACTCAACTTTCGGGTTTAGATTTCATTGATAACAAGTTTGTTCTTTGACA
>CAZNBR010000088.1:0-9013 GCA_964571315.1 uncultured Syntrophaceae bacterium | reverse complement strand
AAGAAAGATAAGGAAAAAGAGCGGAAACAGAACACCGAAAAACAGAGACAAAAATCAAAAAACAAGATTGATAAGCAGCCAAAAAGAAAGCCTTGATAGAAATCACGGTACGGAAGTCTGCACAACAGCTTTCGCCGCGCGAAGTTCAAAGGATAATGGAGTGGAATTCTGTTCCGTTCTTCCTGTAAGCATCAGCTTAAGTATTAATCAAAAGGCACACTCTTCCAAATGGTAATTCTCAACCAAAATCATACTGCAGATATCACCGTAAAAAACGTTTCTGGCTTGAGAGCAGTCCGGCGCAAACAAAGGCCGCAATGTAGGAAATCAGGAAAAGGGCGAGCAAGTACCTGTAGCCATCAATCGTGTACACGCCCGGAGTGATACAGGAGAACCTGCTGAGGAGATAGCCCGAAAAAAGTTGGTACAGGGCAGCACCAAGAAAGGCTGCGGGATTCATCAGTCCTGCCGCCGTTCCCATGAGCCAGTGCGGAAACAGGTCTCTCATTATGGTGTAAAAGATGGGAAGAACCCCGCCTGCAGCAAGGCCAAAAACCAGGAAAACAGGACAGACGATAAGGATCTGTGTCCGGCCCTGGAGAAAGAGCAGAGCAGCCCACCCGAGAGCACTCAAGCCCAAAGCCCAGAGCAGTAGGTATTTACGGTTCAAGTTCAACCTGTCGGCAAAAAAACCGAGCGCGAGGCCGCCCACCGCAAAACCAGCGGGGAGAACCATCAACAGCCATCCGGCATGAACACGGCCTACTCCGAAAACGTCCATCAAATAGGGAACGGCCCACAGTCCCTGAAAGGTAAGATAAACCCCGCCGGTAAAAAAGGAGCAAAGTGCTATCATCCAGAAATCAAACCTTCCGAGTATCATGACCAACCGTTTCAAAAAACTTGTATGGACGGGAGCTTCGGCTTCGCCACCCTGCGACGGGGAATAAATGCCGCCTACAACGACGGGGAAACCCTTCGCTTCAGGATTGTCCCTCACGATGATCCAACCGGAGACTGCCAGGATACAGGAGATGATACCGAGGCTCACGAAGGAGGCCCTCCATCCGAGCAATAAGACAAGGTAGGTAAGGGGCAGCGCGGCAGAGAGACCGCCGATACCGCCGATGGCTATCATGATTCCTGTAAGACTGGCAAACTCATTGACACGATACCATCGGGAGAATATTTTCAGACTCGGGATAAAGACTCCCCCCACACCGGCACCGATAAGCGCTCTCCCCAGTGTGGCAACGAACGCATTGGGTGCCGTCCCGAACATGATTGCTCCTGCAGCGGCCAGGATGGAACAGGTGGTTATTACTTTTCGCGGTCCTATGGTGTCGCAAAGAAATCCGACGACTGGCTGAACAGCCGCATAGAGGTAAAAATAGGATGAAGATATAATACCGAGAATCACGGCATCGGCATTGAAAGCGCTCGCCAGGTCCCGTGCAATTACGGTGGGTGAAACCCGATGAAGATAGGTAAGAAAGTAGAGTGCGCCGACAGTGATGAAGATCCTCCTTCGATATTTTTGAAAGCCTTTCATAGTTGCACACCCCCGCAATGTCTACACGGTCAATTTTGGATCCATACCTTACCATGAGTTGACACATTTTTGTGGTCATTGTTTCATTGACACACAGGACGCTCATCCTATACCCCCATCGTTAAAAAGCAATATTTTATCAAAAAATCGACAAGGGCAGGGAAACATGAAAGTTATAGCGGTTCTTAAAAATGTGTTTTAATAAATTCAATTACCTCAAGGATTCCGTGCGCTATGTTTGATTTTGAAACAGGTAAGATACGGTTTATCCGAGGTGGAAAGTATCCCACCTGCAATTCCGTTTTCATTGATGATGAGATCCTTACTGTCATTGATCCGGCGAGCGACGAGGGCACGCTTCCACTTGGGGCGTAATATTGACAACGGCCCGCCGGGTGGGAATTTGGATCCAACGCGCTTGACGATAGGATTTCAGTGTTTATCTCTTCAGACTGTGCTTTTGGCTATTGCCTGCTCTTACCCCGCCCGGCCTTGCCCTTCGGGCAACTCGAAATGCATAGTCCGCAGGGGTGCTCACGGCGGTACTCACTGCACTTGTACGCGTCAAAGCGCATCTCCCCCGACCCTCACCGGGATGAAACTCCCGGCCGCTAAAGGCAGCTACCGGGCAACTATCAACGCAAACGCGGCATTTCCCGCAGGGTTTATCCACCGGAGCCCCCACCTCCAGCGGTGCATCCGTCAGAATCGAGACAAACCGCACGCGGGGCCCAAACGGCTCCGTCACGAGCAAACAGCTCTTGCCGATCCATCCCAGACCGGCCAAATGGGCAACCAACTTGTGCGACACGATGCCCTCCAAGGTCTTGAAATTATAAGGCGTGGACCCGGGAACCGGAAAGGCTTGAAAACCGCGGTCTTTGAGCCAGCGGGACACGTCATAGGCCAGGAAATCCAACGATGGCGTCACTACATCATAGACATGATGCCAGTACACGCTATGGTGAATTTGTTCCAGGGGCGAATGGAGATCGAGAATGGTGTCATTCAACTGCATCCCGATGGAGACGGCCCGCGGGAAGCGGCTGACCCAATCCGGCCCGTGAGTGGCGGCAAAGGCTCCCACGGAGGCCAAATCGGCCACGCCAAACAGGTCGGCCCCCTTCCCTCTGCTGAACTTTTTCAACTTTTCCGACAAGGCTGCTGCATCGGATTTCATATTCACCCCCTTTTGGCTTCCACCATGGATATTCCGTCCCATATTTGACATATCTCCTCTTGGCATAGAGCCCGTTCCCCTCATCATTTCAGTGCCCCGGAAGGACGTCCTCAGCCCCCGTCCCCGGTCCTTGCCCCGTCGTGATTCCGGGGCGGAAAAACCAGGATCGCAGCCGAGAAGGCCAGTTCAAGGGACTCCGCAATTGTCGCCAGACAGACCTGGCCGAAGTCCATTGCCCCTCCGTAACCACACTCTCTCTATAGACCTCCCCATGGTATAATTCGATGATAAGCTCGATCTCTTTTTCGAGGGCCGGGAACTGCCCCTTGAGTCGGGCCCCGTACTCACCGGGGGTTTCGCTCTGAACGCGGGACACCCCGCTCCGCCTTCCCCAGGCGAGGAGTCCGGCATAAAGACGGGTGGCGCGCCTGCTCCTCCTCCCTCTCCCGAGGATTCTCGCCCGGCAGTAATTCAGAAAGGCCGAATCATTTCAACCCAAAGGGAGATCAGGCTTCCGTGCCGTTTGCCTTTTTCTCCAAGGGCAGCCCTCGAAAGAAGCCACCGCACCAGGATCCATCCCCCGAAAATCGTGAGAGCAAGCAGGGCTCCCCCGAGAAGTCCGACGAATCCCCACGTCACCAATGTTTCAAGGATGTCTTTCCACCAGCTGCTTTCGGTGGTGATAAATTGATTTGTTTGCGATCCCGCGTCGCCGGTTCCGGATGGGGCTTCGTGCCGTAAGCGGGGCCCCATGAGGAGAAACCGTAAAACACTGATCAGAACGGGACCCAGGGGTTCGGCGGCCTCTTTCATGACGGCATACCCCATTTCTGCAACGGCGGTAAAAGTGGGCAACATGAGCAGGAACAGGGCAGTCGCGATGAGGACCATGATTGCGAGAACGGTGGAGATCAAGCCGACGCCTCGATACCCTTCTAGGTATTCCCTTTGTTCGTTATCGCGGTTCCGGGCCAAGCCGATGGCGAAGAGGCTGAAGAAAAAATAAGGGAAAATCAAAAGCCCTGCGAGGGGATCGGGTGTCTGGATGCCACCCCTTGCCAGAGAAAGCCACTCGATCAGGTAAAGAACAACAAAGGCCGCAAAGCCCAGGTCGAAACGGCCGCAGACCGTATAGTAATGGGGAGGTTTCCTGATCAGGGTCACGCCACCGGCCCAAAAGAGGAGTATCCAGAAGAAGAACAGAAACAGCATGATCCATTCCAGGGGGTCCCTTTGGGAGGAGAAAAATTCCCCGATCCATTCCTGGCTCCAGAAAGGGAAGGCCTGGTAATAAAAGGCGTGAACCACGACCCCTGCCGCGATAGCAAGGCCGATGCCCTGAAGGGCGAGAACATAAATGATTCGCCAACCCTTGCCCCGGGATAGGAAGGTCAAGACCGCGGCGAGAGCAAAGACACCCAGCGCCTCAAACAAAGGGAAGGGGCGCCGGAGTACAGCGGCTGTGACAAACCCGGCCCAGGCGTAACGCCAGGTAAATTCCATGGCCCCGTGGACCATCAGCAGAAGACCGTCTTTTCCCTCCTTCATGAACCCTCCGTTGCCTCGATTCGCAACTCATCCAGGCAGCAGATCCTGCTTTGAATCCGATGTTCATCCCGGGATGCTTCGGAAGGGGGGCGACATACGACAAAAAGGGGCATGGTCCTCCGAATGGTGAAATAGTTCTCAGCAGCAAGGGTGGAGGCGTCCTGCTGACAGGAAAAGTGGACACAGCTGACTCCCCAGGTCAATGACAGGCCCTTTCGCAACATGTCGATGAGCGAACCGTTCCTCACCATCCGCACCCTTGCCAGAATCTCCAGAATGGCGGAAAGTTGCAGGGGCGCTCCGGCAACGGGTAAGAGGGAGGGCCCTCCGCCGGTCGGCATCCCGTTTGTCGCCAAACCCAGGGCATAGCCCTTCTGATCCAGTTGAACGGCGAGGGAGGCCATCACCTCCAAGGTGCGTTCAAATTCATCCGCCGCCCCCTTCTCGGCAAATTGATCGACCTCCAGGACAAGGAGGACCTTCTCCTGTACCGTGGGCTCAAAGACCTTTTCCTGTAATCGGTCATGCCGGGCACTGGCCTTCCAGTGAATATGCCTGGCAGGTTGATTGTGCTGGTAGTCTCTTGTGCCGAGGATATAGACCGGGTCCTGCACCGGGCTTTCCGTTCCGGGAACACCGAAGAAATCCCGGCGTGGCAGGGGGAGCGGCCTGAGGGGGATCAGCCTGGGATAAACGATGATGTCGAGGGTCCGGACCCCTTCCCTTTCCCTGAGAAAGAATCCGAGGAAATCCCCTATCCGCAAGCGTGGTGGCCCCACCTGGTAAACGCCTCGCTTCCGGGCAGCCAGTTCCCATCTGAAGTGGACCCCCTGATAGCCCAGCAGACCGCTCTGTCTCGCAGATGGAGCCCCCTCGGGGCAGGGCACGAGGTCGGCAGCCGCAGCGAGGCTGACCTGAAGCCAGACCGGGAGGAACTTGGCGTTCTCCGCCCTGAGTTTCAGGGTAAACCTTTCCCCGGGAAAGAGCCTGTCCTTATCCACCGTGGAAATACACGTCACCCCGGAGGAGCTCAGCCTGCTCCAAATTTTTGCAAGGGTCATCAGGCCCAGAATGAGAACGGCCGCGATAATCAGGGTCCTTTGGGCGTGCAGAAGGGCGACGAAAAGCAAAACCCCCGCCAGGAACAGGACCGGAGGGACGGAAAATATGCTGGCTTCTCTGTTTTCGTTCCCTTCCATGGGTCCAGGCCTCAGTCGATCGGCGCGGGCACAGGTGCCTGGGCGATGACCTCTTCCAGGATTTGCTCCGGGAGGCGCCCGCGCAACCGCTCCTCGTCCCGGAGGATCAACCGGTGGGCAAGGACGGGTAAACAAAGATATTTGATGTCATCGGGCAGCACGTAGTCTCGTCCCCTGAGAGCGGCCAGGGCCTGACCGGCGCGCATCAGGCCGAGAGAACCCCGCGGGCTTGTCCCGAACCGGAGGCATTTGTGATTGCGGGTTGCCCCCGCGATCTCAGCAATGTATTCCCGAATCGGAGGAGAGATATGGATCCCTTTCCTGGTCTGCTGCAACCGGGTCACCTCTTCCGGATTCGCCACCGCTTCCAGAGCCGTCAGGGGATCCTGCTCCTGGAACCGCTCGAGCATGAAAATCTCCTCCTTTTTATCCGGGTACCCCAAGTGTATCTTGAGGAGAAATCTGTCAAGCTGGGCTTCAGGCAGGGGAAATGTCCCTTCCAGTTCGATGGGATTCTGTGTCGCTAGCACAAAAAAGGGATGGGGAAGGGTCAGGGTCTGACCGTCCACGGTGACTTGCCGCTCCTCCATGCTTTCGAGGAGGCTGGACTGGGTGCGCGGAATGGTGCGGTTGATCTCGTCCGCCAGGAGGACATTGGTCATAACGGGTCCGGGCTGGAAGGCAAAGTCCCCTTTCTTCTGGTTGTAGACGTTGAAGCCGGTAATGTCCGAGGGGAGCAGGTCCGGGGTGAACTGAACCCTTTTGAAGGTCCCGCCTATGCTCCGGGCGAGGGACTTGGCGATCAGGGTCTTGCCCAGGCCGGGGACGTCCTCCAGCAAGACGTGCCCGTCTGCCAGAAGGGCCACGAGGAGCAGTTCGATGGCAGAATGTTTGCCCACGATCACCTGAGACATGTTCTCCATGATCCGTTTACACAAACTGAAATCCGGCATAGTGACTCCGTGAATCTGTTTTTTCGGGGACTGAACAGCAGGGCTCGGAAACTCCCGAGTTTCAAGGAATTATCGGGTCGTGTCTGATATTAAATCCCTTTTCGTGAAGGGAATATAAGAAAACGGCCTTGTATGTCAATGGAATAATGACCGCAACGTATGGTATGGGGCGTGAATGATCGATCCGGGGATGGGGTTCTTCTCGGAAACCGCTTCCTGTAAAAATACCTTCAGGGTTCCCATTCACAGCGGCTGAAGTTTGCAAGAAGCTCCTGGTCCAAGAGGAAATAACGGGGGAGAACTTTGGGGATGCTGAAGACGAAATGCCGGCCTTTGCAGGAGAATGCCAGGATAAACACAATATTGCAGAGATTTGCCCAGGGAACAAAGTTCTTCCTGTAAGGATTGAATCTGCTTTTATCGCAGTGGCACAAGAGTTCAAATGGTAATAATTACATTTACGCTGACCCCGACTATTCCTGGGATGCCTGCATTTACCCTGAAGGGCACAAGCACCCATGACGCCTCATCTATAAATGAGCGTGCAGGAGAGGTCTGTCAAATTTGTGTTCAAAATGGCCTTTATGGCGGGTGATCAGACCGAAAAGCAGGCCGATTTCTCAAAAGGAAGGACACTGCGATACATCCCTTTCTCGGTCACCGGCGCCGCATCCCACATATGGGGGGCTATATCTCCTTGACATACAAGATCGTTATTTCTATACGTGCTCTCATCAGAAGGAATGCCTTATCAAAAACGGGGCAAGGGCGCTATAATGCTTATTGCCGGGCTCCCGCGGTTTTTAGAAGGTTTTAAAAAAGCTAACGAATGATGGTTTCGTAAAAAACTAACATTACGAAACCGTCAACAAACGTAATACGATAACAAAGCGTCATTTCTTATAGGAACATACGTTATGATGGATTGGTGGTTTGCTTGGAAAATTTTTAAGGGATTGCTGGCCGTAAGCGCACTGCTCTTATCTGCTGTCGGTGTGGTTGCCATCTGGCGGGTACGCGGAATTTTACACTGGAAAGGTTCCCTCCGTGACGAATTCAAAGGCTTACAAAAGGCGGCCGGCGAGTCGCAGGGGGTCCGTCGCCGGGCGCTTGAAGTGGTGATAGAATCCTGTAATCGGATCTGGCGGGCGACTTCCCTTGATCCCGGGGAATTGTTGCATCTTGGGACCTATATCCGTTCTATTGCCTGCTGTTATCACCCGGAAGCGAAAAAACCCGAACTGCGCGTCAGCACCGGAAGTTTCCTCAATGCCACCCGGGCATTTGCCGATCGTTTGGAGCTGATTCTGCGGCGGCCGGGGTTTGAACGGTTACAAAAGGTTCGTATCCGTCATATCCGTCAGTCTTTTGTATGGTATCAGCGTCTGAGCCAATACCGGATTGTCAGGTATCTTTACCGATACCGTACCATGATGCGCAGGGTATATCGATTGCGTCTGATAATCCTGCCCGACCCCTTTTCCTGGCTGGCCTATTTTTCCAATCGTCTGACACTGTTGATTCTAACCCGTTACTTAATGATGGATGTTTATCTATTCGTAGGCAAAATGGCTGTCGACACTTATGATGAAGCCGGCGGCGAAGACACGGTTTTACATCCGGTCGATGGAATAGAAAAGGCACTTGAAGCGCTGGATGCCGTAAAACCTTCGGAACCGTATCAAATAGACCCGCGGATTCGGGAGATACGCAATCGGTTGGTGGGAATCAATAACTTTCTTTTTTCCACCTCCGGGTTTCGAGACTGGAAAACAGCCGTGCAGGAGACCGCCGAGGTGATTGCCGCCAACTATTTTCCTGCTGCGGAGCGTCCGCTGGAGGAGGCCGCCATTGGGCCCCTCCTGTATTGCTGTCAGGACTGGATCAGGACGCTTTCTGAAACCGAAAAAATTCCAATAGTGAAACAGCTTCATCGGGTACGGCTGGAATCACTTTATAATATAAAATCCATCACCGAATTCGCGTTTTCAGGCCAGGCCTTGATAATCGCCAAAAGAACCCGGGACCTGTATCGCTGGATGAAATGGCCGCTGAGGATTTACCGCTGGATAAAAAAGACATCGCCGTTGAAAATCGCAATTGATGCGGGTTGGATACTGGCAAGAAAAGGGTTTGTTAATTTTGCTCTGCGCTACACCTTTGACACCGCCTGCAGGGAGCTTGACGCAGTGTATCGTCAATCCCGGACAACGCCGTGAATTTGTCATTTAAATCGGTAATGTTACAAAGGGTGCCTGCTTCTTAAACAAATTTTAAAATAGCCATTTGTGCGCTTGCCGGAAAGAGATATGATTAATTTAACTCCAAACCAGAATATCAGATGAATACTTTAGGCATCTACTCGGAACTAAAACGGGTTCTGGGGACTTATAGATACCGTCAAAATCCGACGCATGTCATTTTTTCATAAACCGTGCTCATTTAGTTCAAATACAAATCTCCACCATAACCGTCCAGGCAAGTGCATTGAATACGGTTTGAAACATGCCACTACCTGAAAGCTTGTTTCCCGTTCATCCAGGCTAATGGCTTCGAATAAGCGTCAATCCAAAGTTGCGAT
>CAZNBR010000087.1:0-9060 GCA_964571315.1 uncultured Syntrophaceae bacterium | reverse complement strand
TAAATACCAAAGAAAGGATAGAGGATTTTTTTGAAATCTTAACCGAAAGGGTCCGGAGAAAAACAGATAAGGCGTCCCCATATTTGTCGTCCGGGCACTCGCCCGCGCTGATTCAGTTCAGACTGAATGCGCCCGTGGGACAAACCGGCACACAATGAAACCGTGATTACCTCCACGAAAGCGAGATCCGGTCATTTCAAGAGTTTTAATCATGCCCATGAAACCGGCGGGTCCATTTTCAGGCCGAGACCGGGGGCCGTCGCTGTGCCCATGGCAGCGCTTGCTCAAGCTGGGAGGCAAGTCTGAAAAGGGTCGCTTCGTCACCAAACCGGCCGATGAAATGTGAGCCGATCGGAAGCCCCTCGGAATTCCAGTAAAGCGGCACGGACATGGCGGGTTGGCCTGACATGTTGCAAATGCCCGTAAAAGGGACAAATTCCCCTGCCCGGCGAAATCCCCTGAGCGGATCATCTTCCGGCGAATCAAAGGTCCCGAGCGGAACAGGCGGCTCCGCCAGCGTGGGTGTAAGCAGCACATCGTAATCACGGAAAAATCGGGCGAATTGACGGGAAACCCTTTGAACGGTTTGTAACGCAAGCAGATAATCCGGAGCGCTGTACCTGCTCCCCATTTCAAATAATGCCCAGCTAAGCGGTTCAACCTGGTCTTTGGAAGCATTTAAAAGTTTAAGCGTTGATGCGCATCCGGACGACCATAGCGCCACAAAGGCTTTCGTGATCATCTCCCCATCTAATTCGGGGGCAACCTCTTCCACCTTATGACCGAGTTCCGAACACAGCGATGCCGTTTCTCGAACAGCGTCAATACAATCGGAGTGTATCTCAACGCTGGTGGCAGCTTTGGTGGTAAACGCAATCCGAAGTTGGCCGGGATTGGTTCCAACCTCCTGGAGAAACGGCCGTTTGGGCGGCGGCGCCCAATAGGGATCTCCAATATCCGGTCCACAGGTGGCATCGAGCAGAGCGGCACTGTCTCGTACCGAGCGGGTGACGGCATGTTCCATGATCAGGCCGCTGATGCAATCTCCGAAAACAGGCCCCAGAGGGTTGCGCGCCCGGGTCGGCATGAGACCAAAGAGCCCGCAGCACGAAGCCGGAATTCGAAGAGATCCGCCACCATCGTTGGCATGCGCCATGGGAACCATACCGGCAGCGACGGCTGCAGCCGATCCGCCACTGGACCCCCCGGTGGTGCGCTGGGTATCCCAGGGATTGCGGCAGGGCCCGAAGAGCTCGGGTTCGGTGGTGGGTACCAAACCAAACTCCGGGGTATTGGTTTTACCGAGGATGATCAACCCTGCCTTTTTCAGTCTCACAACGAGTTCGCTGTCCTGAGTCGGAACAAAATTTTGTAGAATTTTTGAACCCAGAGTCATTTTTACACCGGCATAAGCCGCCATAAGGTCTTTTAATAGAAAGGGAACACCGCGAAAGGGGCCATCGGGCAGTTTTCCTGCCGCGGCTTCACGGGCCAGATCAAACATCGGCGTCACCACCGCATTCAGCTTTGGATTTAAGCGTTCAATACGCGCAATGGCCGCCTCAACCAGTTCAACCGGCGTAACTTCCTTTTTACTCACCAGTTCGGCCTGAGCCGTGGCATCCATCCAGGCCAGCTCTTCAAATTTCCCCATTTTATTTTGTCCTTTCACATGTAATAGTTTCTAATTATCATCTTCCCCCGAAATAATAGACACTCGGGACTCTTTTTTTTTGCGAACCGGTCACAGCTCTCTGATCGCCTTCGTTTCGTACTCTCCGATAAATCCCTTGTCCGCAAAGCTGAAGTAGAGGTCATTTCCGATGATAATGTGATCGAAGAAATTGATGCCCGTTGCCTTCGCGGCCATCATCAGGCTTCGGGTGAACGCCTTGTCGTTTTCGCTGGGGGTCGTGGCGCCGGAGGGATGGTTGTGGGCAACGATGACCGATGGGGCATTGTTTCTGATGGCCGTCTGAATGATGTCGCGGATGTAGGGGTTTGCCCTGTCGACGGTGCCGTAGTCGATATCTATCATATCCGATACGGCGTTTCTTCCGTCGAGGAGGAGCAGAATGAAGCGTTCCTTTTTGAGGTCCCTCATCAGCGGCATCAGCAAATTCGCCACATCGGAGGAATGTTTGATGGGGGCCGACGGTTTTTTCTTCTCGCTCAGCATCCGCCTCCCCAGTTCGATGGCGGCTTTGATCTGCGCGATCTTCGCGTTTTTGAGGCCCTTGATCTTCCTGAATTCGGAGATATCGGCGCCGCTCATTGCGCGGAGCGATTTGAACCGGTGCAGCACCTCCCTGCCGATATCGACAGCGCTCCTGCCGGGCGTTCCGGTCCTGATCAGGATAGCCAGAAGCTCCGCATTACTGAGGACATGCTCCCCGTATTTGAGAAGTTTTTCCCGGGGGCGGTCATCTTCCGACCACTCACTGATTGGAACAGGATAGCGGACATTGTTGTTTTTTCCCATGCCACCGGCCACCCTTCGGCTGATCGTGGGTTCGTGCCGTGTCAATCAAGAAACGTCATTTCGACCATTATTGTGTCATTTCGACCGCAGGGAGAAATCTAAGATTTCTCAATCGTGAAGACTCTTTTGAAATGACAGCGTATCTCTGACGTGGCACTAGTTTAGTACGGGGACGTCAAAATATCAATCTGCAAATTGCACGAATATAGTCGCAGATTATACCCTGAACGGTAATTGTTTGCCGTCACATAGCCTTTTCGTGATCAATATATTTCCACCGGACGGGAGTGACAATAAGTTGAAAAAGCACAGGAGATGGTGTATAGGTTAAATCAATGCATGGGGTTGAGTGATGCTGACTCTGTGCATTGTTATTTTTATGGCGGCCAATCGTTACAGCTGTCACTCGGAGAAAATACCATGGACAAGTTTCCCATAACACGCGCAGGATTTGAACGATTGAAGGAAGAACTGGCCCGCCTGAAGAGGGTTGAAGTGCCGGCGAATATACGGGATATCGAAGTAGCCAGGGAACATGGCGATATCTCGGAAAACGCCGAATACGCAGCGGCAAAGGAAAGACAAGCCTTTATCCAGGGGAAGGTCCTGGAGATAGAAAATAACCTGGCGAGGTCAACTATTGTCGATCTGAAGGATCTGACCGATGAGATGGTCGTCTTCGGGTCGACCGTTACGATAGAGGATACAAACACGGGAGAGGTGACCCGCTATCAGCTGGTGGGACCCTTTGAGTCGGACATGAGCCGGAACCAGATATCCGTCACGTCCCCCATCGGTAAGGCGCTCATCAGAAAAAAGCTGGGCGACGAGATCAGTGTCAATACACCGGGAGGTGTCAGAGAATTTGAGCTCGTGGACATAACCATAGAATAGCGTCAGTGCCCCCGGCTCTGGCTGCAAAATTTCCGGCCGCCACCTATCCTATCTTCCATGTGGTGGAGGTGGAGGTGTCCTTGAGGACGATCCCCTGAGATGCCAGGAGGTCCCTCAACTCATCAGCACGGCCCCAGTCCTTGGCTTCCCGGGCCTTTTTCCTCTCATCGATCAGCCGCTCTACCTCTTCCACGTCCAGGCCCGCTTTTCTGATCTCTCTTTCTCTTTCCTTTCCGAAATACTCATCGGGGTCTTCCAGAAATAGCCCCAATACCTTCCCCACCTCTCTGATACGTTCCCGTGCCTCGTTGAGGACAAAGAGCGATTCCCTGGTGGGCGTGGGGTCCTTTGAGAGATACCCGTTTATGATGCGGATACTGTCAAATATACACCCCAGTGCCATCGGAGTATTAAAATCATCATCCATGGCCTCTGTGAACCTGTCGGGGAGCATGCCCACCTTTCTGAACACCTCCCCATCTTCCCCGGAGAGGTCTTTCTCAGAGGTGTCGGAGAAATCCACTCCTCCGCCAAGCGCACCTTTTATACCCTTCAGTGCGGCATACACCCTCTCCATACCCGCCCGTGCCTCTGCCATGGAGGCATCCGAAAAATCTATATAGCTCTTATAGTGCCTCTGAAGGATGAAAAATCTCACCACCTCCGGGTGGTAGGCATTGAGCACCTCTTTTATGCTCAGGGTGTTCCCGAGGGATTTGGACATCTTCTCGCTGTCTATCTTTATAAACCCGTTGTGTATCCAGTATTTCGCGAAGGGTTTCCCCGTAGCACCCTCCGATTGGGCTATCTCGTTTTCGTGGTGCGGAAAGATAAGGTCTTCACCACCGCCATGGATATCAAAGGTGTCCCCCAGAAACCTCTGGCTCATGACGGAGCACTCCATATGCCATCCCGGCCTGCCATTTCCCCAGGGACTGTTCCACCAGGGTTCCCCCTCCTTGCTGGACTTCCAGAGCACAAAATCGAAGGGGTTTCTCTTCTTTTCGTCTATATCGATCCGGGCGCCGGCCATCATATCATCCAGGGCCCTCCCTGACAGCTTGCCGTATCCGTTAAACCCTTCCACCGAATAATAGACATCGCCATCGACAACGTAGGCGAGGCCTTTGTCCATCAGGGTGTCGATAAGCCGGATCATCCCCTTTATGTTCTCGGTCGCCTTGGGCGCTACCGTAGGCCGAGCGACCCCAAGACGGTCCATATCCTCATTGTGTTCCTTGATATACCGTTCGGATATATCGGATATCTCGGTGCCCTCTGCAATTGCCTTCCCGATAATCTTGTCATCGACATCCGTAAAGTTCTTGACATAGGTAACATCATAGCCTCTGTATTTCAGATATCGATAGATAACGTCGAAGACCACCGCAGACCGGGCGTGTCCGATATGGCACACGTCGTACGCGGTAATCCCGCAGACATACATCCCGACCTTTCCCTCCTCAAGAGGGACAAACTCTTCTTTTTTCTTTGTCAGGGTATTGTATAATCGTAAATTCATGAGTACAGCTTTTTCACCCCCCAGGCAGTCACGCTCCGGTGTCCTGTCTTGAACGTATCACTTAGATCCCTTAAGGGAACAGAGATATATGGTCGAGACCGGCGCCCTCCGGAAGTCTACACATGAGATTCATATTCTGGACTGCCTGACCCGATGCGCCCTTTACCAGGTTGTCGATGACCGACACGATAACCACCCGTCCGGTACGTCCGTCAAGAACACACCCTATATCACAGAAATTGGAGCCCCTGACCGAGGAGATATTCGGCAGACTGCCCGCCTTGCATATCCGTACAAATTTCTCATCACCGTAGAATTTTTGATAGATATCGATTATTTCCTGCTCTGATATCCTGCCTTTAAGATTCGCATATATCGTACTCAGTATCCCCCTGTTTACCGGCACGAGGTGGGGGGTAAAGGAAATGGTTATCGCCGTATCCGCGATCCGCCCCAGTTCCTGTTCTATCTCCGGGGTGTGACGGTGTGATCCTACCTTATACGCCTTGAACCCCTCATTCACCTCACAGAAAAGCGAGCCGAGCTGCAGATCACGCCCCGCTCCGCTTACCCCTGATTTTGAGTCCGCTATGATCGATGAAGGATCAATGCACCCCTCCCGCAGCAGGGGCGCGATCCCAAGGATGATACTCGTGGGGTAACAGCCGGGATTGGCAACAAGATTCGAACCCTTGATTTCGTCCCGATACAATTCGGGAAGACCGTAGACGGCCTTTTCCAGCAGATCGGGGGCGGTGTGTTTCACATACCATGATTCATATACCGATGCGTCCCTCAGGCGAAAATCTGCGCTGAGGTCGATCACCTTCATGCCCGCCGCAACAAATTCCGGGGCCACCAACATAGCCTCCCCGTGTGGAAGGGCCAGGAACACAACGTCACAGGAGGACACAAGCTTTTTCGGAGATGAGTCCACAAATTTCAGATCCGTCATACCGGCAAACACCGGATAGACCTCCGAGACCGGCATGTCCTTGAATTTCCTCGATGTGATGGTGACAACATCCGCGCCGGGGTGACCGATTAACAGCCGCAGGAGTTCCTGACCGGTGTACCCGCTTGCCCCATAGATCCCAACCTTTAACATAACCCCGCCTCCCAATAAAAAAGGGGGCCGCCTCGGCCCCCTCTGTGTCTTGTTGCTCTTATCTCTTGGAATACTGGAATCTCTTCCTGGCGCCGGGCTGGCCGTATTTTTTTCTCTCTTTCACGCGGGCATCTCTCGTAAGAAAACCGGCCTTCTTGAGGATGGATTTCAACTCTTCGTCATATCCCACGAGGGCCTTGGATATCCCGTGCCTGATGGCACCCGCCTGACCGGAGATCCCCCCTCCGTTGACATTGATATAGAAATCAAATTTGTCTCTTTTATCGGCCACGTCGAGAGGCTGCTGAATCAGTCTCTTTAATATATCAAGGGTGAAATAATCATCAAAGTTCCTCTTGTTGACGACAAAAACACCGCTCCCCTCTTTCATCCAGACCCGCGCTATTGATGTCTTTCTCTTCCCCGTCGCATAATAACTCTTCACTGACATATCTTTTTCTCTCCTGGCCTATACTTCCAGCAACGCGGCCATCTGGGCCTTGTGCGGGTGCTTGTCGCCCTTGTATACCTTAAGCTTCTTCAACATCTGTCTTCCGAGGCTGTTTTTCGGAAGCATCCCCCTGACGGCACTGCGCAAGACCTCTTCCGGTTTTTCAGCCAGCACCTTGCCCGCCGTAGCCGACTTCAATCCCCCGGGATATCCGGTGTGATGATAGTAGATCTTATCGGTAAGCTTTTTGCCCGTAAGGGAAATCTTGTCCGCATTTACCACAACTATAAAATCCCCGGTATCGATATGTGGGGTATAGACGGGTTTGTGTTTTCCTCTCAGGCGCCGTGCGATCTCAACGGCAAGCCTTCCCAGCACCTTACCCTCCGCGTCAACAAGATACCAGTCTCTCGAGACGTCTTCTTTTTTGGCACTATATGTCTTCATAAAA
Organism: uncultured Syntrophaceae bacterium; assembly: GCA_964571315.1. Lineage (GTDB taxonomy): Bacteria > Desulfobacterota > Syntrophia > Syntrophales > UBA2210 > UBA6078. The sequence goes on along the minus strand of CAZNBR010000087.1, from coordinate 2,152 downwards.
ATTCACCTGTATCCAGAAACTCAAAGAGGCGGAGGATATGTAATTAAGAGACATTTGTCAAGAAAAAATCCAAAAAACTTTTCGCCCTACTCCCCCTGCCCGGGCATTCTGCCCCCTATCCTGCCCACCTTTCCAAGGCCATAGAGGGAAAAGACCACCATAAAGCTCCTGTCGTCAGGGGAGTCGGTATAGCTGAGCACCACGCTCCAGCACTGTTTGTGATAGTCTAACGCGTACGTGGCTTCAAGGGTTTTTTTGCCGAGTTCATCTTTCCGCAGGATATACATCAGATCAAGGGCCTCAGTAGCCTTCCCCTTGAGAGAGAGATTGATCTCCTCCACTGACCTTTGCGTATACCGGTATTCGGCGGTCAGAGAATCACCACGCGGGTCACTGATATCGAAAGTGGAATTCATCTCCTCCCATTCACCGGAATTGACGTTGAACTGTGCGTCGGCATCAAGGGAAAGATATCGGAAGGGAGTGAAGTCGAGTTCCGAGATGACATTGCCGAACGGTCTCCTGGGCTGCAAAGGCCCGCTGGTTTCCCTTCTCGCCTCCTTGATATCGTAAACCTGGCCCAACTTCAGTCTGAAAAACTCCCGGTAGGCAATCCCCCCCTCCTCATCCTTCAGCCGGGCAATCAGTGTGTTGATAAGCGAGTAGGTCACCGCGTTTGTCTCCTCTACACCCGTGTTTGGCTGCGCTACATTCGTGTCTGTCCACTCTATTGTCCTGAGGAAGTCCGGCCTGTCATCTTGATATACATACGGGATATACGAGTATGTCACCTCCGGTCTGATACCGTGGCGTATCTTGTCTACGACCGCCCCCCCCACATCGAAGACCCTGCTCACCTCGCTGGAGAGGGCTGTCCCCACGGTGTACAGTTCCCGGCTGCCGTCTCTGTCCTCATTCCCCGCGGCAGGACCGCTGTATGAGCTTTCCCATATTGTCTCTCTCAACCCCAGGGATGGCGTGAATTCCAGATAATCGCCGAAACTCAGAGGCCATGAAAAGACCGGATAGACATCGAAGACATCCCCCCGGTATCCTGTGGACCGATAATAATTGCCATAAGATGATGCCAGCTCAAAATCGATGGGGGAATTGTACAGGGGCTGTTTCATACCGGTAAAGGTGACCTCAGGATACTTCTGCACTGTCTCATCATTGGAGTAGCTCTGGAAATTATCCGTATATTCGACAAGGGCGGTCGCGTTAAACAGGTCCCAGTCCTTTACGAGGCGAGCCGTTGAGGTCAGCGAGGTCAGGGATTTGTCGCCCGTGAACGAGACACCGCTGAATGCACGGGTGTCATTCTCTCTGTAATGCGCCATATAGTAGTTGTAGGAATCGAAGTCCCTGAAATACCACCGATCAGACACCCTTTTTATATCCGTCTTCAGGTAAAAGCCCGGGCTGAATGTCGTCTCGTGGTCCAGATAATACGACCACCGTTTATTATCTTCTTTCCAGTCTCTGTGCAGAATGGCATCCCCCTCGGTCTCCGTCACATTGAAGGTGTCATTGAGATAATCGCCATACAGCGTGCCATGCGTATCTTTACCGATAAGATATCGAAATTCCACCCCCTCCTGGAATCCCCTCTTATCCATATAGCGCTGGTAAAAGGTGGCGTCGCTGTTCTCTGAAATAGCCCAGTAAAAGGGGATACCGACATCGAATCCCAGTTTATCGCTCGAATAGGCGATACGGGGAAGCAGCAGGCCCGTTTGCCGGGTAGTCTTGGCGGGGAATATCAGATAGGGGAGGTAGAGAACGGGGATACCCTTCACCTGGAAGGTGCCGTGCTTGACGGTCCCATATCCGTCAATGGTAACCTCCATCTCGCTGCCGGCAAAGATCCAGTCGGGATTTTCACCGTCACATGTCGTTGCCTGGCCCTTCTTCAGGAAATAGGTCGCATCGGCCTTCTTCTCAATGGTCTCCCCGCGCAGGTAGAGGTGGTTTTTGTCAAAAAACACCTTCCCATCGGATAAGACGCCCGTCTCCTTGGCAATACTGAATTTTGCCTTTTCCCCTTCAAGGATATCCTCGCCGCTCTTTATGAATACATGCCCCTCGGCCGTCGCCTCATCCTTCAACCTGTCCAATATGACATCATCGGCCTTAATAAACCCGCCCTCAA
>CAZNBR010000086.1:0-9126 GCA_964571315.1 uncultured Syntrophaceae bacterium | reverse complement strand
CGCCCCCCTCGGGACTCTTCCTGGAACAGGTCCTCTACGAAGGGGACACCCTGCATTCACCGGGCTCACTGCCGTCAGTTCCCGTCCCCGGATTGTGGAAGCCCGACGCCCGGATTGAACGGAAACCGCAGGCGGCGCGAGGGGTGAAGTGAAAGATAGCCTCAGGTGTGACTGTTTTACCGAGAAATCGTTATTTTACCGGCCCTCCGGGCCTTTTCAAAAGCCCGCACAACCTCGGGATCAAATTGAGTCCCTTTATTTCTTACCAGCTCATCGAGGGCGACTTCCAACGTCAAGGCTTTTCTATATGGTCTATCGGAAGTCATTGCATCAAAGCTGTCAGCTACTGCCAGCAGTCTCCCTTGGACAGAGATCTTTTCCCCAGCCACGCCTCTGGGATAACCCTTGCCGTCAAATCTTTCATGGTGCTCAAGGATATAGGGTCTTGCAGATTCCAGGAAAGAGATGCCTTCAACTATTTGAGCGCCGATCAGGGGATGTGATTGTATCTGATGGTATTCATCATCGGTAAGCTTTCCCGGCTTGTTCAGGATAGAATCGGGGACGCCTATCTTGCCAACGTCATGAAGCATTCCTCCCCAATCGATCAGTTCTATCTCGTTTTTGCCCCAATCAAGTTCCTCGGCTATTACTTTAGCAAATTGAGCAACTCTTTCAGAATGTCCTCTTGTGTAAGGATCACGAGCTTCTATGGAGTTGGTAATGGCTTTGATGGTATAGAAGTAAGCAGATTTCAGATCATCAAACAGGTACGCATTTTCCAGAGACAGGGAAAAGAAATCTACGAGAATATGTAAAAGTTTTAAGGTTCGCTGTCGTATGAACTCTTTGTCTTGTTCAAAGACAATGACAACTGCGCCTATAATCCTTTTCAGATTGGAAAGAGGAGCTATCATGATACTGAGACGCCGATTGCTTTCTTTTCCAAAAACTTCAGCCTTGACACTCAAGGGAATGCCATTGCTGATGGCCTGTCCAAAGTTCCCCAGGTTGATTTGAGCCTCGATTTCCTTTTGAATGACAGGCGAAAGTTCTTCAGGTTTTGATATCTTGTGGATGAATTCAATGCCTTCCTCTTCTACAAGGAAGACAGAGCAGACTTCGATTTTGACCAGTTCACTGAGCCTCACAAGCCATGTCTCAAGTATATAATGAACATCATGGGATAAGAGTTTCTCGGATTGAAAACGGCTTAATCGATCAAGCTTATTCTGAATGCTGATAAGTGCACTGTTCGATTCTTCCAGAAAGCGCAGTTTCTTGACCATTGATTCAAGTTCATTTTGATCGATTCGCGTCTGTTTATTTTGCATTTTTGACCAACCCCCTCCCTTCCCCAGACCCTTCCCAGTTCTCGAAAATCAAGCTTGCCAAAAGGAATAGCGGAGTTCCGACAGATTATTCAAATTCCATAATAGAAAGGCTTTCCTCAAAAAGTTTTGTGGATCTTTGCATGACATATTCAAGATCACTTAATTTGAGAGCCAGGATTTCCCATGCTTTTTGGTTAACAATCGGCACCCGTTTTTCTCCGCCTGATCCCAAGCGAAGAGCTATGCAGAGAGTGTTCCCGATGTGAATGGCCGCCATCTCTTTCGTCAGGGCGTCCGGCGTATAGGACAAATGATGGTGGGCTATCATGTTGATTGTTACCCGGGGTAAGCCCCACTTTTCAGCCAAGGCGCCCCCTGTCTGAGCATGATCGAAACCCAGTATCTTTTTTTCCGATTTAGACATCTGAGATCCGGTTTCCGCAACATCAGCCATTACAGCGGCAAACTCTTCGTGCAAATAGCCGGCATGGATCAGTTTTCCTATGTCGTGAAGCAGGCCTGCTGTGAAAACATCTTCCGGACTGCTCAAGTTGCCGGTTTCAGCGAGGACCCTCGCTACGATCGCGCATCCTATGGAATGTTTCCAGAACGCCTGCATATCAAATGCGCTGCTTGATTTAAATTCTTTTACAATTTTGTAAATAGAACTTGCGAGCACGAGGTTCTTTATTTCATTCAGTCCCAAAATTACGATGGCATGCTGCAGGTCTCCTATTTTGTTACGAAAACCATAGGCGGCTGAATTGACAATCTTGAGTACCATGGCTGCTATAGCCGGATCTTCAGAGATGATGTTGCTTATCGTTCTAATTGATGGATCCGGTCCATTCAGAAGGTGTGAAAGCTTCATATAAATAGTAGGTAAGGTTGGCAACTCACCCATGGAATTTATTATTCTATTAATCTTTTGCAAGGGCATCTTTAGCACCACTGGTTTGATTTGCGGCCTGTCTTAACTGCATCTTTTTAACAATTTTGTATATTTCATCCATAACAGGGTTGGCTTCAAAAGGTGGAAATAATGCATCAAGCTCCCTTTCAATCGATTCAACAATATCATCCGGCAGGGCTTCCATTGCATCTTTTACCACCTGATCGCTGTCAATACCCTTTACGTCAACCTCGGGGACGCCCCACGTCTTAAAAGAATTGATATGTCTCTCAGTCAGTACACTACCTTCACCCAGAATGACCGTGCCATTTTTATTCTTGGCAGCCTGCGCCAAAACCATACCGGCTTTTAGATCATTTATATTTAATATGCCCATAAACCAATCCCCTGTTGTAGAAACCCCTCGAAGATACGCTAAAGATGTAATCGTAACTCATTGCCATCCATATACACATATAAAGAAAATTCCCGTTCATCAGAGGAGTGGTATGCCGATCAGTGAAACATCCCATTTTTCAGCCCTGGCGACCGCGATATCAATCTAAGCTTTTCACTGAAAAAGCCCTGCCTCTATCGCGGAAGACAAGGCTTTTGATGATCAGACCAGAATTTCTCCGTAGTTACAAAAAGCCAAAAGCACATGTGAATGCGTTCAAAATTTGATAAATCTCTTTGGGGACTAACCCCATTATATTTATATGTCAAGAAGTATTATCGAAGTATTGTCGAGAGGGATGCTTCGCAACCCCTCCGATATGACGGCCCGGGTCACCACCCCCCTGGGCCTCTTCCTGGAACAGGTCCTCTGCGAAGGGGACGCCCTGCAATAACCGGACTCACTGCCGACAGTGACCGTCCCCGGGGTGTGAAAGTCCGGCGGTAAAAACACTTCAGAAAAAGAAAGGGCCCGCCGGTTTCATCCGGCGGGCCCCTCCGGCGGTTATCTATTTAAGCCAGGGGTCGCCCGCCGGGAGGACATCCCTCCCGAAGACATCACCCAGGATAATGTGAGCCATCGTGTACCAGGCCATCAGGGCACAGGCCATCAATTCGTAACCGGCAACCTTCGTCAGGGCCGGAAATCCGAAATGGGCAAAATCAAGAAGGATGAACCCGATCAGCAGAAGTGTAAAGGTTGTCGCAAGGGCTCCGTTTACGCGCATGGAACCGACCCACATGATCGCCGTATACAGCGTAAACGCCACCAGGAACCATCCAATATCGGTCGTACTCGACTTGTAGATACCGAAGTGGTTCAAAAGAAGGATAACGGCCAGGCAAATCCAGAAGGCGCCGTAGGTCGTGAAGGCACTGTATCCGAAATTATTCCCCGTTTTCATTTCCTGTAAACCGGCGATCATCTGCGCCAATCCCCCGAAAATCAAACCCAGCGCAACAACCGGACCAGCTCCGCACCAGCCGACATTGTGAAACTGCAACACGAGCGTCGTCAACCCGAAACCCGCCAGTCCAACGACGGCAGGATTCCCCAATTTCTGTTCAGACTCAGACATAGAAAGCCTCCTCCTTTTATTTTTCCATGCCTCATAGCACAAATCAGGATGGAGTGCGACTACAAAATCGCAAATGAATCGATGGGAGGAAGGGATCGGAATCTTTGCAGATCCGCCCTGCGAGAGCGATGCCTTTCCGGGAAGCCCCGTGGCCGACATCTTTACCGGAGAAATGATCTTGACTGTTCATCCCCACTCATGCACAATATCGGACGCGAGGGCATGCACAGCAGGAACCTCCTTTCACCAAGAGCACCCTTTTCACACGGAGTTGTAAAACCGATTCGAATACATCCACCACCGGCAGGTCAATTGAGTATCCCCTTGCTCTGATCCGCATCGAGCCACCATTCGGTGACGGTACGCACCGTTCAGCCGCTATCAAGGGAGGTTGAGGTAATGGGCCGGTCAAAAAAAATATCCATTCTCATATGTGCTCTTCTGTTTGTACCGCCTTTCTGCACCCCCGATCTGGCGGCAAGGGAAGGAGGGGACTTTGTCCTGCTTATCAGGATGATGGGTATCCAGGATGCCTGGTTCCGGGAGAACATTATCCCGCCCTTTGAAAAGAAGCACGACGCCAGGGTAACGGTTGCCTCCTTTGACAAATTCTGGGACCTGGAGTTTATGCTGAAGCTGGAAGAGGAGGGGAAGCGGCATTCCATCGGTCTCGTCAAGACGCCCCTGGAGATGACCCGGCCCCTTCGGAAATACATGCTCCCCTATGACGATGTCATGACCGAAGACAACCTGAAGGCATTGAAAGCCCGGTACGATCCAGTCGCGCTGGAGCGGGGGATCATTGACGGCAAGCTCTACTACCTGCCGCGCAAGCTGGAAACGAGGATGGTGGTCTATGTAAAACCGAGGGTAGAAGAGGCCGTCGGAGGATGGAAGCGCTTTGAAGGGGAGATCAACGCAGCCCTGAAACAGGATAACGGCTTCGGTCTTCCCACCGGCTATGTTCTGGAATCGGACCCCGGACAATGGGATTACTACGATCTCTTTGTAGTGGCCTCCTGCTGGGCAAAAACCCCCTACTTCGGGATCAAGATGCCCCGCATGGCGCACCGGGGGAAGAAGTACGGCGGAACCGTCGTCGGTCTCGTCGATCGCGTCTTTCAGATGGGCGGGACCGCTGAAGACGTCCTCAGGATGTCAGCAGACCCCGTTGTCGACATGTTCGTCTGGGAGGCGATCTACCGGAAAAACGGTCTGTACAACCCGGGTATGTGGCAGGACCCCTGGAGCGGGGGCGGCGTCTGGAACGCCATGAAGGACGGCAAGGTGTTTCTGGCGATGATGCACCAGATCGACTGCTTCTTTATTCACGGGGGCACCCATCCGCAGATGCAGGGCTACCTGGCCAATCCCGACGATATGGGTATAGCCGTGATGCCCCGGGGTCACACCTTTGAACTTGATGACAAGGGGGTCCCGTTACGGACCGGGAGCAGAAAGGCCGGCACCGCCGGGTGGTGGTGGGGCATCCCGAAGACGTCGCCCCACCCCGCATTATCCGCGGCGCTGGCGCAATGGATCACCAATTACGACAACCACCTGTCGGAGTGCCGCGTATTCGGTATGATGCCCATTCGCAGGGACATCACATCGGACCTCCAGAGGGTCTTTCCCGAGGAGTGGATGGCCGCTGTGTTTGACACCTCGGTGAAGCAGATAGAGCTGAATGGCGACACCACCGTTCCGCTGCTGCCCGAATATTCCGATGTGGGAAAGATCTATCTGGCCGCGTGGTACGATATTGTGGTGGGGGAGAACTACGGCCCGGGAGACAGGGTCGACAGGAACCATATCAGGGCGACACTTGAAAAGCGGTATGTACCCGGGATCAAGGCGATTCTCGGCAACAGGTATCCCGAATGATCACGGGTGGCCGTACGGTCTGATCGGCGACCCGGGCACCGGCAAGGCGGCGCATCATCAACCGGCAGGGGCACATGGCTATACCACGATTATTCCGGGGTATCCGGAAAAACCTCTTCGGTATTCTGATACTGACACCGGCCCTTTTATACCTCGCCGGTTTCCTGCTGATCATCCTGTTCAAGGTTACCGCCCTGGCCCTGACAGCGGCCGGGCCGGAGGGCGCGCTCTTCCCCTCGGCGGTCAACTTTATCACACTTGCGGGAAATCCCGAATTCAGGGAAGCCCTTGTCCGGACGGTCTGGTTCACCCTCATCGGCACGCCGCTGGAACTGTTCATCGGCATTGCGGCGGCCTTTCTCGTCGTGGAGGAGTTCAGGGGCCGCGGGATCATCAGGAGCGTGCTGGTCCTTCCGCTGGCCATACCGGCGATCGTAACGGCAATCATTCTCTACATCCTCTTTGACTATCCCGGCGGCCACATCAACGATATCCTCACGGGACGCCACCCCTTCTTCCCCTTTCAGATCCTCTCCTCTCCGATCAACTGGAGGGGATCGGGGTTTTTCGCCCTCCTAGTCTCCCTCTTCGGCAAGGTGTGGCGTGATATGCCCATCTCCATGCTGATCATCCTCGCGGGCCTCCAGGCCATCGATCGAGATCAGTTGGAGGCTGCCGCGACGCTGGGAGCGACGGCCTTTCAACGATTCATGAGGATTACGCTGCCCCTTTTGACACCGGCCATGGCCACGGTGCTGGTTTTGAGATCCATCGAACTCTGGAAGGAGTTTATCTTTCCCTTTATTCTGGCAGGGAGTTATCCCCTGCTTTCCACGCTGATCGAACGGGCCTACCATGAATGGCGAAATCCTCGCGAGGCTTCCTCCATCGCGCTGATTCTTCTCGTTTTGATCATCCTGTCAACGATACTTATTTTTTACACGCTCAAGTGGCTTCGAAAACGCCTGGTACGGGTATAGGATATGGGAAGAATCAGGGGGACAAAAATTGTGTGGCTGATCGGCATGATCGTGATGATCTGTATCGTCATGGCGCCTCTCTTTGTGATGGTAAAGTACTCGATCAGCGACCGGTCAAGCGTCGTGACCGGCGGGGCGGTGATACCGCTCTGGCCGTACCACCCGACCCTGGAGCAGTTCCGGGGTCTGGCGGCCATGGACCGGTTTGTGAGGGCCGCCCTGACGAGCCTGGAAATTGCCCTGCTCTCCGTTGTTATCTCGCTTGTCGTCGGAACGCCCGCGGCCTACGCCCTGGTTCGGCACCGGTTTCCCGGGGCCATGGTACTGGCCACCTTTCTGATATCGGTGCGATTTTTCCCGGATATTGTGTCCGTCGTCCCCATCGTTGAAACCTTTATCAACTTCGGCCTGGTCAACAGCATCGTCGGTGTCGCCATGGCCCACTCGCTCCTCTCGATTCCCTACGTCATCTTTATCGCCATGGGGGTCTTTGAGGCGATCCCCCGGGATCTGGACGAACAGGCCCAGGTGCTGGGGGCGAGCAAGGCCTACAGCTTTATTCGCGTTATCCTCCCCGTGGCCCTCCCGGGACTGGCGGCGGCGTCCATATACGTTTTTCTCCTTTCCTGGGATGAGTTCATCTTCGCCTACTTTCTCCTGATCTTCGGCGATCTGTCAACACTGCCGGTACTCTTGCAGAAGATACTGTCCTGGACGCCCCAACACAACCTCCTGGCGGCGATCTCGGTGATGCTCTCCATTCCGGTGATCATATTCACCTTTATCGTCCAGAAGTATATGCAAACCGGCGCGACGGCCGGCGCGATAAAATGAGGTGCTCGCTCCGATGGCAACGGTCATATTCCGAAACGTATCCAAGAGGTTTGGTAATAACGAGGTGATACGGAACCTCACCCTCACCGTCGAGGATGGTGAATTCGTCACTCTGGTCGGTCCGTCGGGGTGCGGGAAGACGACGACGCTTCGCATGCTGGCGGGCCTGGAGGAGATTACGGCGGGTGATATCTATATCGATGATGTCCTCGCGAACCATGTTCCTCCCCAGAAGCGGAATATCGCCATGGTCTTTCAAAGCTACGCGCTGTTTCCGCACATGACGGTGGCGGAAAATATCGCCTTCGGACTGAAACTGAAAAAATCCCCGCGCGATGAAATCCTCGCGAAGATCGATTGGGCGCTGGAACTGCTGAATCTTCAGAAATTGGGAGGGCGTCTGCCCCGTGATTTAAGCGGCGGTCAGCGGCAACGGGTGGCCCTCGCGCGGGCCCTCGTTCTGGAGCCGAAGGTGCTGCTCCTTGACGAACCGCTGAGCAACCTCGACGCAACACTGCGGCTTCGAATGCGGGCCGAACTGAAGCGCATCCACAGGCGCCTGAAATCGACGATCCTCTACGTGACGCACGATCAGGTGGAGGCCATGAGCCTCAGCGACCGGGTCGCCGTTATGGAAGAGGGAAAACTGTCGCAGGTGGGCACCCCTCTGGAGGTCTATTCAACGCCGGACAATATCTTTGTGGCTGGCTTTATCGGCAGTCCCGCCATCAATTTGATGCCGGCCTCGATCAGGGAGAATGATGGCGGTCTGATCGTCGATCTCGGTCCCTGCCAGTTTGCGATCCCTGAGCAATTTCGAGAAACGTGCCGGCCCTACCGTGACCGGGAGGTGGTGTTCGGTATTCGGCCGGAAGATATCGGTGAAAGGGGATTCAGTCAAACAAAGCGTCCTGCCGGCAACACCGTCGATGTCATGGTTGACGTCGTTGAACCCCTGGGCGACAGAAATATCGTTGAAGCGAACATGGCGGGAATCGCCCTCACCGTAATGACCGACGCGGCGGCGGACGTGAAACCCGGCAGGCCGATGACCGTTATCTTCAACATGGATAAAGCCCACATTTTTGACCGGGATACGGAAAAGAATATTCTTCGCTTTCTACAGGCAGGTTGATTTCCCGGCATGCCATGTACTGCCGTTATTACTCCGGCAATTAAACATATCAAATGTCATGCCGGACTTGATCCGGCATCCAGGTGAGAGGGTTGAATGATTATTGTTTGTCATTTCGACCGCAGGGAGAAATCTTAACAAGTCTGTATCATTAAGATTTTCCCCTGACGCGGACTATAGCTCGTTGCTGACGCTCCTCGAAATGACAAAATTCAAGCTCTCCAGGTTTATTTTGAATCCCCCCTTTTGCGGGATTCACATCCTCGGCGATTCGTTGAAGTCGCTGTCACTATTTTAATCTGTTGCTTCCGCTATATGCATGGCTGCCCGTATGCCGTCCGCGCCGCTCGATATGATTCCCCCGGCCCAGCCGCTCCCCTCACCAACGACATAGAGGTTTTCAAAACCGGTGCAGAGGCCGGTCTTGTCCCGCAGGACCTGAATCGGCGACGAGGTTTTGCTCTCGAGCCCCATGATCGTGCCGGTTTCAAACCCCTTTATTTTACGGCTGAAGTCCTTGAGCCCCTCGCGA
>CAZNBR010000085.1:2617-9207 GCA_964571315.1 uncultured Syntrophaceae bacterium | reverse complement strand
GAGGCTGGTGGTGTTCACCGGAGCCGGCATCAGTACCGAATCCGGAATCCCGGATTTCCGGGGACCGGGGGGGATCTGGACACGGTTCGACCCCGACGACTTCACCATACAGAAGTTCCTCAGCAGCAGGGAGACCCGCAGAAAACAGTGGAAGATACTGATAGAGGGGGATCTGTTCTCCAGCGTCAAGCCGAACAGGGCACACCATGCAATCGCACAGATGGAGGACATGGGCAGGCTCGATTGTGTCATCACGCAGAATATAGACAACCTCCACCAGAAGGCGGGAAACTCCCCGGACAGGGTCTTCGAACTGCACGGCAACATGCAGTGGATCAGGTGTCTGGACTGCGATGAACGATACACCGTCGAACAGATCAGGGAGATATTAAAGGGAGGGGTCGAGGTGCCCGAGTGTGAAAAGTGCCGCGGCACCCTCAAACCCGATGTCGTGTTCTTCGGAGAGATGCTCCCCCCTGACGTCCTGAACGCCGCGACGGATCACTCCATGCGGTGCGACCTGTTCATAGTCGTGGGCTCCTCCCTCGTCGTCCATCCGGCGGCCCTGATGCCGGCATACGCCAAGGAGGCGGGCGCACGGCTCATTATCGTCAACATCGGCGACACTCCCTATGACTCCCGGGCTGATATCCTCATCGAAGGAAAGGCCGGCGATGTCATGTCGAAGATGGTGGAGAAGGTCAGGGAAGGGCAGTAGACGGAGCGAGGCATGTGTCTGATACTTTTCTCATACCGATCCCATCCCGGGTGCCCGCTCATCCTTGCGGCAAACCGCGATGAATTTTACGAACGCCCCACGGCGCCGGCCTCCTTCTGGGAGGAGTCCCCCGACATGCTGGCGGGAAGGGACCTGAGGGATGGGGGAACCTGGCTCGGGATAACAAAGGCCGGGCGTATGGCCGCGATTACAAACTACCGGGACCCCCGGACTCTGAAGGAGGGTGCTCCGTCACGGGGGGGTCTGGTCAGCGGTTTTCTCCGCGGCGATGAACCCCCGAGGGAGTACATCCGCAGGATACGGCGAGGTTCCGGCAGGTACAACGGGTTCAACCTGATCCTGGGCGACGGGAGCGGCCTCTTCCATTTTTCAAACACAACCGATGCCTTTCGTGAGATATCCCCCGGGGTGCACGGGATCAGCAACCACCTGCTGGACACCCCCTGGCCGAAGGTGAAGCGAGGCACGCGCCTGTTGGACGGTCTGATATCAGACCATCAGGATCCTCCCCCCGATGAGATATTCCAAATACTTGCCGACACCTCCCGGCCCGACGACCGGGACCTTCCGGACACGGGGGTAGGGATCGAATGGGAACGGGTGCTCTCTTCAATCTTCATACAGAGTGACGGGTATGGCACACGTTCTTCCAGCGTTATCCTTGTCGACAGAGAGGGGAACGTCAGATTTATTGAACGGTCATTCTCTTCGGGACTCGGCGACCACGAAACGGTGCAGTTCGAATTCCGCGTGCAGGCGGGGGCTCACCCCCCCCTGGATTGAGAGGCCTTCACTGACACAGGGGGACTGTCTCGAAGGCCTCCCGCGTGATCCTGTCGACCACGCCCTGGAGCCATGCCGTTCCGAGAGACAGGGCGTTTTCGTCGAGTGACTGGATGGTCTGTACATATCCCGCCTTCACCTCTCCCCCACCATGAATAGCATCGAGAAACAGGTCCTGTTTCTCGAGAGCGGTGGTTTCCTCCAGCCCCAATTAATAATAGACATGCGTGCCATAGTATTTTACGATTATAATCGTAAAATACGATATTTTAGATATTTTAGTATTGACAATGGCCGCCAAATAATATAAGTTGCGATGCCATTGAATTAGGGGTTATATGCTTTCATCTTCTACGGATGGGCCTTGGGAGAACGAAAAGAGTAGTTTTATCAATATTAATGAAAGGAGGAATTAAAGAGACATGACGAGCAAAAAGAAATTTTTTTTCACTGCGTTAGCGGGTTGGTGGGTTTTAGTGAATCTGCCAATGTGGGTGCCATCGCTTAATGTCATTGAGCCATATGTCTTTGGCCTTCCTGTCATCTATGCGTGGTTATGGGGTTGGAACATAGTAATGACCATTATTTTTGTCTGGGCAAGTTTTGGTATTTTTGAAGATATACCAACTCCGAAGGGTAAGGTGGATTAAATGGATACTACAATTTTGGTGTATATTCTTATGGTATGTCTCAGCGCATACGCTATTGGGGTGGCCTATCTCAGTTACGCCAAGGCCAAAGGCACTCTTCGTGATTTCTATCTGGCAGGGGGTTCGATTAAAACCATATATCTTATCATGTCTGTCGGTGCATCTTGGTTTTCCATTTGGTTTATGATGGGTGCTGTGGGATCTTTTTATAAGCATGGCGTCGGTTTCAATGAGTTCTTTATCCTAAACTTTCTTCACGCTACGCTTATTTGGGTGCTTGCACGGAGACTCTGGTTGCTCGGCAAAAGGCATGATTATGTGACCCCTGGTGATATGCTGGCGAAATATTATAAAAGTGAGTTTTTCAGAGTGGCTGCTTTTGTCATCACGCTGGCCTGTATGATTCCCTATATCGCTGTCCAACTGATGGGTGCGGGCATTGCTTTTGAATCTATTTCTAACGGCGAGATTCCATATTGGGTTGGCGGTTTATGGCTACTTCTCATGACAACTATTTACGTGCTCTCGGGTGGTCTCAGAGGTGTAATTTGGATGGATTTTGGTATGGCGTTCTTTTTTATGGCTGCCATGTGGGGCAGTGCTCTTTGGTTGCTCTTCAACCCCAATACGGTTGCCACTGATGGCACGACCATTATTTCCCTGACGAGTATGTTTCATGCGCTACAGGCAAAAGCGCCTGCTATGCTTACCTACCCTGGCGGTACAACCTTTTTCCGTTACCCGAACTTCTTAAGCTACATGGTTGCATTTTCCTTTGCTGCGATTTTACTTCCGCACATTTGGATGAAATATTATGGCGCTTCCAGCGGGAGTAACTTTAGATACGTACCCACGGGCATCGTGTTTTTTGCTGCATGGGGGTTTTTCCCCGTGTTGATTCTTGCCTTCATCGGGAAGGCTGTGCTGGGAGATGTTTCGGACATTGACTCTGTTGGCGTACTCGTGATTGGTAAGTACAATATTACGCTCGCCGCAATTTTTGTATTTGCCGCCTTTATGGCGGGTATGTCTACCGTAGCTGCACAAGGATTGGCAGTGATTGCTTCTCTGCAGCAAGACATTTATCATCGGTATATTAATAAAGAGGCTTCTGAGCAGAAAGGCCTTCGTATTGCAAAGTATTGGATGGTCGCCCTTTTCGTCATGTCCTACTACTTTGCTCTTCAGAGAGTCGGTGGCATTGTGGCAGTCTCTGCAGTTGCTTTTTCGGGAGCGGCACTGTTTATATGCCCTGTCATCGGTGTTGTTTTCTTTAGGAGAGGAGGCAAGGTTCCCGCTATCACAAGCATGGTGGTTGCGTGGGTTGTATTGATATTGTTTACCTATGTCGGACCTTTTAAAAACCCCCTTGGCGTGTACGCGGGAGGTTGGGCAATCTTAATTGAATTTGCTATATATTTCCTGATGATACCGTTTTGCAAGCCAGCTGATGTTGATTCGGCGGAATCCCATTCCGTTTGGCTGAAGGACTATCTTGCTCATAACGAGGTTAAACCAAGTTAATGTGAGATAGAAAACCTGTTGTTGTCTGAAACAACATAATATTTTATTGATTGGAGGATACAAATGGATTACCCAAAGTTTAAAGCTGCAGCGGTCTTGGCATCACCGATTTTCTTAGACAGGGAGGCCACGACGGAGAAGGCTTGCAAGATCATCGAAGAAGCGGCTCAAAATGGCGCAGAGCTTGTCGCGCTACCGGAAACCTTTATTCCCAGTTATCCATGGTGGGTTTGGATGGGGATTAATAACGTAAAAAGGGGTGAACTTTTCAGGAGACTCTTTGACAATGCCGTTGAAGTTCCCAGTGAAACCACGGATGCTCTGTGTAACTGTTGCAAAAAAAACAATATTATGGCAGTGGTAGGCATTAACGAACTTGGTGGAACTACCATCTACAATACGCAACTTTTCATCAGCCGTAAGGGTGTTATTATGGGCAAACACCGTAAATTGATGCCTTCTGGAGAGGAGAAAACCGTTTGGGGTTGGGGTGATGGCAGTGACCTCAAGGTTTACGATACCGAGTTCGGTAAAATAGGCGGTCTTATTTGCTACGAGCATTCGATGTGTTTGAGCAAATATGCCCTCTTTGCTATGGGTGAGCAAATTCACGTTGCCTGCTGGCCCGGGGCCAATTTTAAGAGTCAACCACGTGATCGAAATAAGATTCAGGATGCCGCTATTAGGGATATTACTTTTGAGGGACAGGTGTTCTGCATCAGTTCATGCTCGCTCTGTAGCGAGGAAGAAGTAAACATCTACATTGAGCTTGATCCCTCCAACGAAGGTATTTTGGAACCGGGAGGGGGTTGGGCAGGTATAGTGGACCCAATGGGAAACTATGTTGCTGGGCCTCTAACTAATGAAGAAGGTATTGTGTATGGAGAAATTGATCTTGCCAAAATCATTCCAGTGAAACACATGGTGGATAGCATTGGTCATTACGCTCGTCCGGATGTTTTTACTCTTCGTCTAAATCATAGTAAAAATGTGCCATTTGAGCTTGTAGGATCTCCGATTATTCAGGAAGAAGTTATCGTGGAAAATGATGAAGTTCAGGAAGAAGAAGTATAGTAAATAGAATTCATAGAGGAGATATTTACAAATCAGGCAGCCTATACAGGCTGCCTGATCTTTTTTACGGGTCAGTAGGGAATTGCTCCTCTCTATTCTACTTAATTATTTTTAACAATGGATTCCCCTCCGATATTAATCCGTGTTTCATACCTGCTTATCAGTGGCCCAATTCATTTATTCCATTTTTTCTTTTGATCTTCAGGGCAGGAGTCTGGATGATTATGCAACAAGAGTGTGCAGCGCCTCGGCTGTTATTCTGGCGCTTTTACAGGATTTTTTCTTTTGATCTCCAGGGTGATTCCCGTTAATGATCAGTGAAATTTTTTTAAAGTCTTTTAATGTCGGGAAGAGCAGAATTGTTGCCCCAAATAAACCGATAATTCTTTCTCCATCCCAGATCGGTGTTGCAACGGCAATGACTGGTCTTTTTGTTGATTTGTTAATTATCATGCTACTGACGACCGTATTTCCCTTCATGACCTCCCTGAAGTAAAATCGATCGCGAATATTATTACTTTGCCCCTCTGCATTAAAATAATCACCGTCTGCGGTTGAAATATACAGTTGCTCATATTTTCCCTGAAGGTCAGTAAGAAGTTTCTTCAAAAGTTTCTGCTGTTTTGTCTTATTAATTGGCTGGTCCTGAAATGAGACCGCAAGCCTCTCTATTTCACCTGTTGAAGGCTTGAGAGCACCATTTTGTTGAGCAAATGACTTGTCAATATAGAGCCTGGTGCCAAACTCCAACCATTCAAGTTCTCCCAGGAAGTCTCTTTTTATTGTCGTCATCAGAAGCCCCCTTGGCACGTGCCAGTCTTTCTTTCACAAATTAGCAATGAAGCTCCTACGAAGCTTTCTTGACTGCCTGCCTCTTTACTACTAAATTAGTAACGGGCTTTTCTTTGGGTAACATCTCTTCATAGTGTTCGTAAAATACGCCCAGAATCTGTTCAAGAGCACTGCTGGATATTCCGTTCTCATGTGCCTTATGACTTAAGCGTAAATATGAAAGTGACTCCTCTCGCAGAAGAAACTCGGCAATTTCAGAAGGCAGATCTTCAATAATATCAAAAGGGGTCTTTACCTTCTGGTCAAAGAAATACAGCGGAGATACACGTAGCGCTTCAGCCAGTCGGGTAATGGTTTCTATTCCCGGAGATATATGTCGTTTGTTTTCGATAGCCGAAATAGTCGTCTGATGGACGCTTGACATTTTCGCCAGCTCGGATGTAGTCAATTTCCGCAACTTCCTCAATCTCTTAAGTCTATCTGCTATCGTCATATACCTATCCTAAATATTTTTTAAATACTTATATATTATTCAGAAGTGATTATCAAGATAAAAGTATATAAAAACCCATTTGAGATGCAGCACCCCCCCTCCATGTGAGGAGTGAGGAATCCCTACTTACACAAGGGCACAGCATCAAAGGCCTCCCGCGTGATCCTGTCAACCACGCCCTGGAGCCATGCCGTTCCGAGAGACAGGGCGTTTTCGTCGAGCGACTGGATGGTCTCCACGTATCCTGCGTCTGCGGTCCGTCCATCCTGGAGGACGGCGAGAAACCGGTTCCGTTCGTCCAGGGCGGCGGATTCCTCCAGCCCCTGTGTGAAACATTCTTCAAGCCGCGGCCATCTGCGCGATACTTCCTCTTCCAGCCTGAGGTCCATCTCCGTTTTTCCCATACCTGGAATGTCCCTGCCGATCCGTGCAGATTCCGCCATATTTCCGGAAAAAGCCTTCAGACGCTTCACCCGCTCTCCGATGGCCATATCCAGTTTTTCAATGGCACCTTCGAACAATTCCGGACCGAATT
>CAZNBR010000085.1:0-2517 GCA_964571315.1 uncultured Syntrophaceae bacterium | reverse complement strand
ACCCCTGTCGGGACATCCCCTATAAGAGACGCGGTCGCCTTGTCCTGATTGGGCGTATAATTGAAGTGGATGTAGGAACTTCCCACCTCGCTGTGATTTTTCCCGTCCGTCCCCCCGGACATCAGACAATCGCAGAAATTGATAAGACTGCCCAGGGTCACAAAGGGAAAGAGGATGGTCTGCTTCAGCCCGACTGTGTGAGCTGCCCGGGCCTCCTCTTCGAGGATGCATCCCTCCCGTACATGCGCGCCATACGCCATCTCCACCCCATCCAGAAAGACCGACCCCTTGAAAAATCCTCCATTCAATTTCACCCCTCGGCCGATCTGGCAGTCAACTACCGTAACCGGCGCCTCATACCCCAGCTCCGTGTCATCGCAGATGAGCGTTTTGGCACCACACAGCTTCGTTCCGGTGTGCAGGACAACTCCCTTGCCCGATATCCTCTCCACGTTGACATCCTCACCAATCTCAACAGAGCAGGGACTGGGAATCCTGACACCTTTTTCCATCAGTGTAATAACTTTGTCCGATAACAGGTAACCCTTACTCATTATATGTCCTCCATTAGTTTTCCTGCGTGTTCTTGACACCACCCTTTTCAGCCTTTTTCAGGCAGACAAGCACGGCGGTCAACGCCGCCTGAGTCATTCCCGATATCCTCTGGGCCTGGCCTATGGAGACCGGTCGTACCGATGACAGCTTCTTTTTGAGTTCATTTGAAAGACCCGAAACGGACGAATAGTCGAATTCCGGAGGTATCTTCCTGCCTTCCAGCCCCTTGAACCGTTCGACCGACTCGAGTTGTCGCTTGATATATCCCTCATACTTGATCTCTATCTCCACCTGCCGTTTCACGTCGCCGTCCGGGATCTCTTCCCAGCCGTCCAGAATATTCAAGTCATCGTACGCGATCTCCGGCCGCTTCAGCAGATGGGAAAAGCTGACGGGGTTTTTGATGGGGGCGGTCTTCATCTTACAGAGCGTCTCATTCACCCCGGCTGAGGGAAAAATTCTTCTGACGGAAAGGTTCCGTATACGCAGATCGATCTCGCGCACCTGCTCCTCCAGGTCATGATACCGGTTACGGGCGATGAGGCCCAGGTCGCAGCCCTTCCCCATCAGCCGGATGGTCGCGTTGTCCTCCCTCAGGATCAGCCGGTATTCCGCCCTGGACGTGAACATCCGGTAGGGTTCATCAACTCCCCGCGTGATCAGATCGTCGACGAGCACACCCATATAGGCTTCGGAGCGGTCAAGAATGAAGGGGGGCCGCTTCTGTACCGCCAGCGCTGCGTTGATCCCGGCCCACATCCCCTGGGCGGCGGCCTCTTCATAACCGGATGTCCCGTTTATCTGACCGGCGAGGTACAACCCCTCGACCAGTTTTGTCTCGAGGGTCTGCGCGAGCTGGGTGGGCTGGACAAAATCGTATTCTATGGCGTAGGCGCTGCGCATGATCTGTGCATGTTCGAGGCCGGGGACGGAGTGGACCAGCTCTTCCTGAAGCTCCAGGGGGAGGCTGTTGCCCAGCCCTTTGGCGTAAACCTCTTCCGTTTCCAGGCCCTCAAACTCCAGGACGACGGGGTGGCTCTCCTTGTCGGCAAACCGCATCACCTTGTCCTCCAGCGATGGACAGTACCGCGCGCCGGCCCCCTTGATGGCGCCGGAATAGAGAGGGGATTTATCGATGTTGTCCCGTATCAGCCGGTGCGTCTCGGCGGTGGTGCTGGAAAAATAGGAGGGAAGCCGTTCCTCCCGCAGCCGTTCGGTAGTGAAGGAAAAGGGCCGCGGGTCCGGGTCGCTGTCCTGCCGTTCAAGGACCGAAAAATCGATGGAGGAGGCGCGCAGCCGCGGCGGAGTGCCGGTTTTCATACGACCCATCTCAAACCCCAGCTGCCTGAGGGAATCGGCCAGCCCTATGGAAGCGATCTCTCCCGCCCGCCCTGCGGACTGGCGTGAGGTGCCCACATGGACGAGGCCGTTGAGAAACGTCCCGGTGGTTACCACCACCGCCCGCCCGCCGAAGAAGAAACCGGTGTTGTCAATAACCCCGGTGGC
Organism: uncultured Syntrophaceae bacterium; assembly: GCA_964571315.1. GTDB lineage: Bacteria > Desulfobacterota > Syntrophia > Syntrophales > UBA2210 > UBA6078. The sequence continues at coordinate 456 of CAZNBR010000085.1, read as the reverse complement.
CCTTCCCCTCTCGGTAACGATCCTGTCCACCAGGGCCTGCCTGAGATTGAGATTTTTCTGCCGCTCCACGACCTCCTTCATGGCGAGCCGGTAGAGTTGTTTGTCGCACTGCACGCGTGAGGACTGGACGGCTGGCCCCTTGGATCTGTTGAGGAGCCTGAAATGGCAGGCCGTCCTGTCGGCTATCTTCGCCATCTCCCCGCCGAGGGCGTCGATCTCCTTCACCAGTTGCCCCTTGGCAAGTCCCCCGATGGCGGGATTGCATGGCATCATCGCAACCGAATCAAGGCTGATGCTCAAGAGGAGCGTCCGGCATCCCATCCTGGCGGCGGCAAGCGCCGCCTCACAGCCGGCATGCCCGGCGCCGACGACGATAACATCAAACTCCTCCGAAAAACTCATGCGTCCACCTTGATATAATAGCTTGAATTAACGACGGTAGTCTAATAGCATTGG
>CAZNBR010000084.1:0-9432 GCA_964571315.1 uncultured Syntrophaceae bacterium | reverse complement strand
ATCTGAAGATGTCCGGGATGAACGGGGTTGATCTGCTCAAGTCCCTGAAAGAGGTGTCCCCGGAGAGCATGACCATCCTGATTACGGGGTATGCCTCCGGAGAAACGGCCGTCGCCGCGATGAAGGAGGGGGCGTATGATTACCTTGAAAAGAATTTTGAACCGGATGATCTGAAAAGCCTGGTCAGAGACGCTCTGAGCAAGAAGGGGGTCAGCGAGGAAGACGCCCAATTCATGAAGGATGTGAAAAGCTCGGTCTCCTTTGGAAAAATGACGGGAAAGAGCAAGGAGATGCTGAAGGTGTACTCCCTGGTCAAAAAGATGGCGGAGACCGCTGCCAATGTTCTTATCCTGGGCGAGAGTGGTACGGGAAAGGAACTGGTAGCCCGGGCCATACATAAAAACAGTTCCCGGAGCGAGGGCCCGTTTGTTCCCATCAATTGCGGCGGTATACCGGAGAATCTCCTGGAGAGCGAACTGTTCGGGTACATGAAAGGCTCGTTCACCGGCGCGTATGCCGATAAGGCTGGGCTTTTTGAGGTAGCTCACCAGGGGACCATCTTCCTTGACGAAATCGGCGAACTTTCTCCCTTCCTGCAGGTCAAGCTCCTCAGGGTGGTCCAGGAAAAGACATTCAGGAGGATAGGGGGAGCGCGGGATATCAGCGTGGACGCCAGGATCATTTCCGCCACAAACCAGAACCTGGAGGAACGTGTCAAAACCGGTGATTTTCGCGAGGACCTGTTTTACCGCCTTAATGTCATACCCGTAGAGGTTCCTCCCCTGCGGGAACGGAAAGAGGATATACCCCTTCTGATCGATCATTTTATAGCGAAATATTCCAAGGAATATAACAAAGAAATTAAAAAGATATCACCATACGCCATGGGCCTGCTCGTTGAGTATCCCTTCCCGGGAAATGTGAGGGAGCTTGAGAATATTATCGAGAGAAGCGTGGCACTCGAAACCACCAATATCATCCTGCCGGAAAATCTTGAGATGGTCGCGACGGGTGGTGCGGCGTTTCCCTCGGCCGATGATGTCGAGATACCCGAAGAGGGCATAGACCTGAATGAAGAGGTTGCAAAATTCGAGAGAAACCTCATGAAGAAGGCCCTTCAAAAGGCAGGAGGATCCAAGACGAAAGCCGCGAAACTCCTTAAGGTAAGTCTCGACTCCCTTCGATACCGACTTGATAAATAGGGGATGACGGAAAAAGACTGAACGTCTGCCAGCCCGAACTGAGGGATATTCGACCGAAGACCCCCTCCTTGACCTTCCCGTGAAAATTACGCATGAAAAGTGGAAGTTGCCCGGTTTTCCCGGTGTGCCGACAGGGTGCACCTGGGTAGGGGGAAAGGGGGCTACTTTAAAATCTTCAGTTATATTGCTATTTTGTTAAGGTCCTTGGGTGTATTGCGTCGGCAAAATTCAAACTGGCATACTCGTTGCACTTTCACCAGAGCGAAGGCAACCATCGTAACTATAGTTTTAGTAACCATTATAAAAAACATCAGAACAAGGAGGCACGAATCATGTTAATGAAATTGAACAAAAAGAAGGGTCAAAAAGGTTTTACACTGATCGAGCTGATGATCGTCATCGCGATTATCGGTATCCTGGCGGCCATCGCCATCCCGCAGTTTGGTGCGTACAGGGCGAGGGGCTACATGGCAGCTACAAAATCGGATGTAAAAAACTGTTTTACGGCCGCAACGGCTTATTTCTCTGATAACCCGGCTGCTGATGCAATAACTTTAGATAATTGTAAAGCCGCTGGATACACGGAAACTACCGGCGTAACCGTTACAGTTGGAACAGGTACTGCTTCTACTTTCACTTTAAGTGGCGCTCATGCTCAGCTGGCTGGTGTCTATGCGGTGGATGCGAACGGTGCGATGACAACCGACAGTTTGGCCGCTCCGTAAACCAGCAATAAATGGAATGGGCTCAGGGCTATCGTCTTGACAACCTCACTCATCACCGCAGTTGCTTGACAGAGAAAGGGGGCTTAATCGCCCCCTTTTTCATTTTCTGAACAATACAGCCTTTCTGCCGAGGGGCCGTCTAGAGAGCTTTAATTTTGTCATTTCGAGGAGCGTCGGCGACGAGAAATCTTAATGATCGTAACATGCTGAAAACAAGGATTTCTCCCTGCGGTCGAAATGACAAATAATGATAGTTACTCGAACCTCTCATTTGCTGTATCGTGAATTCCTCTGGCCGGTGAGACCGTGCCCTATCTGAGAGGTGTGGGCGTCGATTTGGCTAATAGCCATTAGCGACTGGCTATTGGCTTATTGAGCGCCGCCCGCCCCGCCTCAACACCCAGGGCGAATGCCTTTTTGTTTATCTCCAGGGCCTTGGCCGGTACGAGGGGTTTTATCGCCTCCAGCGCCGCCTCCTGGGAGACCATGCCGGTCATACCCACGATCACCCCAAGGGAGACGATATTGGCGGTGATCGGCTTGCGGACCTTGTCATGGGCGATATCGGTGATCGGGACGGCGTAGACCCTGTCCGGGAGGGATTCAGGATTGATCCCGTTATTGATGATCAGTATGCCGTCCCGTGCAAGGCTGGGCAGATACGGTCTGTAGTCAATCTTCGACATGATGAGCATCACGTTGGGGAAATCGATCTTGGGATAGAGGATGCTGGCATCCGATACGATGACGTAGGATGTGCTGAGACCTCCTCTGACCTCAGGCCCGTAGTTTTGCGACTGGACCACGTTTCTCCCTTCGTGCACTGCCGCTTCGGCCAGTATGATGCTGATAGTCACCATTCCCTGACCGCCAGTTCCGATCAATCGCACCTCCCATCGTTTACCCACGGTCTGTATCCCCTTTCCGGACCCTTTCGATCAATCGGTCGTATTCTTCCACGTATTCGGGGATATCGGCCCTGCGGAGCTCCCCAATAATAAACCTTCCCTCGAGTTCTTCGTCGGTCATCTTTTCAGCCTTGGCCATTCTGACGGCCTGTTCCTTCTGCCAGAGCAGCATATCGACGGGGGTTTCAAGCTCGTTTCTCCGTCCGAAGTTGACGGGGCAGTGCGTTATGACCTCGATAACGGAAAACCCCTTGTGTTCGGCCCCCGCGACGATCAGATCCGTGAGCATCTTTGCGTGATAGCTTGTTCCACGGGCCACGTAAGAGGCCCCCGCTCCGATGCAGAGCTTTGCAATATCGAAGTGGGGATCCGTCGTTCCGTAAGGGGCCGTGGTGGCATACTTGCCTCTGAAGGTTGTGGGGGAGTACTGCCCCCCCGTCATGCCGTAGATGTGATTGTTGAAGATGATCGCGGTCATGTCGATATTCCGGCGGCATGAATGGATAAGGTGATTGCCGCCGATCGCGGTGGCATCACCGTCCCCCATGAAGACAAAGACCTTCAGCCTTGGTTTGGCCATCTTGACCCCCGTGGCGAAGGCCAAGGCGCGACCGTGGGTGGTATGCAGGGTATTGAAGTCCAGATAACCCGTTATACGTCCCGAACAGCCGATACCGGATACGGCCGCCACGTCCTCTTTGTCGTATCCCAGTTTGTCGATGGCACGGATGAAGGAACCCATGATCGTCCCATTCCCGCAGCCGGGACACCAGATGTGGGGAAGCTTATCCATGCGCAGATATTTTTTGTGGATGGTGTCCATGTTATAGTATCTCCTTGATGAGATCGCTGATCTCCTGCGGGGTAATGAGCTGCCCGTCGATCCTGTTGAGGGGATAGATGGGCGCCTCCCCGGCGACCGCCCGTTCCACCTCTCGAACCATCTGCCCCAGGTTCATTTCCGGCACGATGACGGCCTTCTTTCCGGATGCCGCCCTTCGAATCTCCTTATCGGGGAAGGGCCAGAGGGTTACGGGTCTGAGGAGGCCTACCCGCTTGCCGGCCTTTTTCATGCTTCTGACCACCTCTTCGGCCGACCGGGCGACACTCCCGAAAGCGATAATCAGGACATCGGCGTCGTCAACGTCGACATACTTCACCTTGACGATATCGTCCCGATAGAGATTGAGTTTATCGTTCATCCGTCTCATCACCCGGTCTATCGTCTCGGGATCATTGGTCGGGAACCCCGTTTTGTCGTGTATGAGCCCGGTGATGTGATAGCGGTATCCGTCGCCAAAATTGGCGAAGGGCGGGATCAGATCATCGGTGTCTTCAAAGGGTAGGTAGGGCACACCGGGGGCCGGTCCCTTCCGATCTACGACCGTAACGATATCCTCTTCCTTAAACTCCACCCGCTCCCTCAGGTGTCCGAGGATTTCGTCCATGAGGATGATAACGGGGATGCGGTATCTCTCCGAGAGATTGACGGCGCGTCCCGTTTCGCGGTAGGCCTCCCGTGCCGTATAGGGTGCAATCACGATGACCGCATGATCGCCATGGGTTCCCCAGCGGGCCTGCATGAAATCCCCCTGCGAAGAACTGGTAGGCAGCCCCGTACTGGGGCCGTACCTCATGACATCTATGATGACGCAGGGTATTTCCGCCTCGGCGGCAAAGCCGATATTCTCCTGTTTCAGAGAGAAACCCGGTCCGCTCGTGGCCGTGATCGCCTTGACCCCGGTACAGGAGGCGCCGATCACCGCCCCCATACTGGCGATTTCATCCTCCATCTGCATGAACTTTCCGCCCAGCTTCGGAAGTTCCCGGGCAAAGATGTTCGCAATTTCCGTCGAAGGGGTGATCGGGTATCCCGCAAAGAAGCGGACCCCCGCCGCTAGGGCCCCGAACACACATGCCTCATTTCCTTGAAATAGTTTCGCATCAGCCATGCGCAATCTCCTCGACGTCAATACAATAGTCGGGACACAGCAGTTCGCACTGCCTGCATCCGGTACATTTCTCCGGGTGGGTAACAACCGCCTTATCATCGTGATCCGTCGTAAAGACCGAGACCGGACAGAAAGCGACACAGATGCCGCATGCCTTGCAGGTTTTCTTGCTTACCGTTATTCCAAAATTCTTCTTGGCCATAGAATCCTTTCTTCCACATCAGATGGCCGCATAATCCTCTGTCTGTCGGTCGTCGCGCTGGTGCGGTCTCCGGAAGAGTGGGGGCTGTTTCCCTTCGTGATTCGGCGGCCTCACAGATATTAGGTCGCCAAGACCTCGTATGTACGAACCTTGTTTGCGATAGTGCACATTGGTCCGAATGGTTTCGCTCCCTCTCATGCGGCCACGGGAGGGAGTGCCTTACTGCTTGAAGCCAGAGCCGAAAATAACATGATCCCAGTGATCGCGTGTGATATCACGGTTTAGCCTACCCGCTTCTCAGGCAGCCTTTGGCGTCCATAATCGGTTACCCCCGAGGTTCGGGGTGCCATGCAATCCTTCGGGTTCTTCCCCGTTCTTTCGCACCCCGAAGTCCGGATACAGCAAGGGACAGTCAAGGAATATCGGCAAGAGCTCATCATTCCGTGCGGCTCAGTGCTCCTGAAATCAAGGGTCATAAGTCGTCCTATGTACTATATTGTGTGGCCTTGGTCAAATAAAAATTCATATACGGGTGTATGAAAGGTTCGGTTCCTACTATATTGTGCGACCTTGGTCACATAAAACCCCATATTGGGGTTTGTAGAGGGGCCTTCTCCTACTATATTGTTTGACCCTGATCAAATAAAAACTGATATTCAGGTATATGATCGGGCCCTTGTATTCCCTTTATCGCAGGCCCGGAGGGGTATAAATTGTTTTGCATCTTTCGGTAACTTGCTATAAGGACACGACACGTTATCGGGAGATATGCATAAAGAGGCTTACAATAACTATAGAAGGAGGATTTCCATGAAGCTACAGGATCTGTTCAGTCTCGACGGGAAGGTTGCCATTGTCACCGGCGGCGGCCGTGGTATCGGGAGATTTATTGCCACCGGTCTCGCTGAGGCGGGTGCCGATGTCGTCATTACCTCGCGAAAGATGAAGAACCTCAAAGCCGCGGCCGCAGAACTTTCAAAGCAGTACGGTGTTACCGTGCTTCCCATTGCCTGTGATGTGAGCAGGGAAGAGGATATCGACGAGATGTTGAAGACGGTGAAGGAAAAGTTTCCCCGGATCGACATCCTGGTAAATAATGCCGGTGCCACCTGGGGGGCGCCGACCCTGGAATTCCCCCTGGAGAAATGGGATTATCTCTTTGACGTCAATGTCCGGGGTGTCTGGATCATGGCTCAGAAGGTTGCCAATATCATGAAGGGGCAGGGTGGCGGAAACATAATCAATATATCCTCCGTCATGGGATTCAGGGGGTCCGATGAGATGGCCCATCCCGCCGTCCCCTACAATTCGACGAAGGCCGCCGTCAATCTTCTGACGATGAACCTTGCCGTCAAGCTCGCGCCGCACAATATACGGGTAAACGCCATCGCCCCCGGTTTTTTCGGGACCGATATGATGGCCTACATCGAAAAGCCCGAGTTCAAGGAGGCCTATGAGGCCACGCTGAATGTCATCCCCCTGCGCAGGATCGGCCGCATTGATGACATGAAAGGAGTGGCCGTCTTTCTCGCCTCGGATGCGTCGGCCTTTATGACGGGCCATATCCTGATCAATGACGGGGGACAACTGGCCAAGTAGTTGACAATCAAACAGGAAGTGGTTCCAAACAAGCCCCACGTCTGGAGAGAGACGGGGGCTTGTAGCCTGGCCGATGTTCATTTTCCTTTGAACTCTTCATAACCTCAGATTGACGCAATCTCCTCAAGGATGGTTATATCCGGTTTTCCGTAAAGAAGGGGTCCCACCGCTTTGAAAAATTCCTTGAAGTGGGGTGTTGAGGAATGCGCCTTGATTGCCTCCATATCACGATATCGTTCGACCACGACCAGAAGGTTGGGATTTGTTTTGTGGTGGCAGACAGCGTAGCCCACCGTTCCCTCTTCTGTGCCTACCTTTGGTACCAGGCTCCGGAACAGATCGGTGACCTCATCCATCTTTCCTTCTTTGATCTTCATCTGTGCAATAACGGCGACCATTTTTCATCTCACTTTCTTGCCGGTGTCCATCGGCGGATAAGGGGTATCGGTACCTGTCAACACTCTCTTGCTTCCGCAAAAGAAGCGTGGCACCTCGAGTGATTGAACGAGCATGCTTTTTCCATGTATGCACAAAAGACCACCCGAGGGTCCGGGTGGCCTTTTGTGTGTCTCTTTTACGAAATCCAATAATGCCCCCTACTTCTGGGTATAGTCATACCAGCCTTTCCCGGTCTTCTGGCCGAAATGACCTTTTGCGACGCGCTCGACCAGTTGAGGCGAAGGCAGCATTGCGGGATCGCCGCTCTCCCTGAATTTTTCCATCCCGATATCGTAGGAAAGGTCCAGTCCGGTCAGGTCGTTGAGGCGGAACGGGCCCATGGGATGCCCGGCCCCGTAAACACAGGCCTTGTCGATGTCCTCGAAGGAGGCAACGCCCATCTCAAGGATCCACGTGGCCTCGCGTGAAATGGAGGTGAAGATCCTGTTGAGGACGAATCCCCAGACTTCCTTTTTGATATGAATGGGAACCTTTCCGATCTTTTCACACAGCTGCATAGCAAGTTGTGCCGTTTCGTCGGAGACATGGGGTCCCTGGACGACTTCCACGAGCTTCATAACCAGGGCCGGATTGAAGAAGTGCATATTACAGACCTGGGAAGGACGCTTGGTCGCGTCGGCGATCTTGGAGCTGACGATCATGGAGCTGTTCGTGGCGAGAATGGCATGAGCCGGTGCAATCCCGTCGAGCTGCGCGAAGACCTTCCTCTTGAGCTCAAGCCTTTCCAGAATGGCCTCGATGACATAATCGGCATCCTTGGCCGCCTCTTCAAGCTTTGGCGTGAAGGAGATTCTTCCCCTGATTTCCTTCGCCTGAGCCTCTTCCATCTTGCCCTTCTTGACGCGTCCCGCCAGGTAGGTGCCGGCGAAGTCTTCGGCCTTCTTCAGGATCTCCGGAATGACATCGGTGCATTTCACCGTATATCCCGAGATGGCGCACTGCATGGCGATCTGATGCCCCATATTTCCGGCACCGACGACACAAATGTTTTTTACGTCTTCGATCTTCATCTTTATTCTCTCCTTCCAGATAATGATTCTCAGCACAGGTGCGCTGACCCATGCCTGATTCAATTAAGCCTTTCCAGACCGTGAAAACGTCGGGAAACGGCATGATAGTTACCGCTTCAGGTTTTCGATGACGGTGGCTACACCGAGGCCGCCGCCGCAGCAGGAGCCGAAGATGCCGTATCTGCCGCCCCTGCGGATCAGCTCACGCATGGTGAACATCCCGACCCGGGGACCCGAGGCGCCGTTGGGATGTCCGAAGGCGATGGCGCCGCCGTTCGGATTCCACTTGCCTTCCAGGTCAACCTTCTCGCCGGTCTGTTTTTCGATTTCCTTGATAACGGCCAGGTTCTGAACGGCGAAGGCCTCGTTGCACTCCATGACGCTCATGTCCGAGAGTTTCAGGCCGGCACGGTTGATGGCCTGCGGCATGGCGTAGGCGGGGGCGATACCCATGATCCTCGGATCGCAGCCGTAATCGCCGCCGGAGACCCATTTCGCCATCGGCTCGTAACCCAGTTCCTTGGCCTTTTCCCTGGTCATCATCAGAACAAAGGCGGATCCGTCGTTCCGTCCCGACGAGTTTCCGGCCGTCACGGTTCCGTCCTTTTTGAAGGCCGGGGGCAGGGCGCTGAGGGCTTCCATCGAGGTCCCCCGGGGATGCTCATCCACCGTGAACTCGATGGGGGGCTTCTTCCTGCCTTGGGAAACGGTCACGGGGATGATCTCCTCGTCGAAGTAACCGGCATCCATGGCCTTCCTGGCCTTTACCTGGCTCCTGAGGGCGAATTTATCCGATTCCTCGCGGGGGATGTTGTACATGACCTGCAGATTCTCCGCCGTCAATCCCATCCCGATGCACTCCTCGGGAACGGGAGAAAGTTGGGTCTCCATGGGCATGGGGGGAATCAGCTTGTAGGGCGGCTGGCTCATGGAAAACTTGACCGGGATCTGGCTGTAGGACTCCATCCCGCCGGCGATGATGATATCGGCGTGGTTGGCAAGAATCTTCCAGGCCGCGTGATTGATGGAGTCGATACCGGAACCGCACTGCATCTCAATATAGCTGGCGGATGTTTCGTAGGGGAGCCCCGCATAGAGAGATGCCCACCGGGCCGGGTTCAGGGCGCGCGAAGCGTGGCAGGCCGATCCCAGAAATACGCAGTCAACGTGGGCCTTTTCGTGGATCTTCGTCTTTTCGATCAAGCCCTTGATACCGATACCGGCCAGTTCTTCAGCTACGATATCCCGCAGGGTCCCGCCCATTCTTCCAAAGGGGGTACGCATACCTTCCACAAATACTACTTCTCTTTCACCCATCTTTTCAGTATCCTCCTGTTTCGATAATAATTGTCTTTCTCTTCCCTGTGCCGCGAAA
>CAZNBR010000083.1:0-9497 GCA_964571315.1 uncultured Syntrophaceae bacterium | reverse complement strand
TACATTTACAGGTATTTCATAGCAGTTACCCCCATGATCGTAGACCACGGAGGGAATGGTAATCAGATCTGGCATCCCTTCGGGTACATATGTCCTTGTGGGCATGCGCACTTTTTTGAAAGGAAGACCACGATGGAGATCAAAGTTACACAAGTCGATCCGCAACAGATGAAGGCAAAACCGCAGGATGAATCCCATCTCGGGTTCGGAAAGATATTCACCGATCATTTCTTTCTTGCGAAATACGACGGCGACAAGGGGTGGCACAATGCCTCCATAGAACCCATCCGGCCCCTGTCTCTCGATCCGGCCTCCATGTGCCTCCACTATGGTCAGGAGATATTTGAAGGGATGAAGGCCTACCGGGGGGAGGACGACTCCATCTATCTGTTCAGGCCGGAAGAGAACATAAAACGGATGGGCCATTCCGCGGAGAGGCTGTGCATGCAGCCTATGGATGGCGACCTTTTCATGGAGGGACTGAAGAAGCTGGTCCTCCTCGAGAAGGACTGGATACCGCACGGCGCGGGAACATCCCTGTATATCAGGCCGACGATGATCGCGACGGAGGTTGCCCTCGGGGTACACCCATCGAACAGGTATATGTTTTTCATCATTGCGGGCCCGGTCGGGGCCTACTATCCGGAGGGATTCAGCCCGACCAAGATATATGTGAGCGAGAAATATACCCGATCGGCCCCCGGAGGGGTGGGGGACTGTAAGGCGGGGGGCAACTACGCGGCGAGCCTCTATGCAAGCAAGGAGGCGTCGGAGATGGGCTACACCCAGGTGCTGTGGCTCGACGCGAAGGAGCGGAAATATGTAGAGGAGGTGGGGACGAGCAATATCTTCTTTGTTATCGGAGATGACCTGATAACACCCCCTCTCGGAGGAAGCATCCTCCCCGGTGTCACGCGCGATTCCGTCATCCGGCTCGCGGGGTCATGGGGGGTCAACGTCCTGGAGAAACAACTGTCGATAGATGAGGTGTTGAGCGCCAACGCGGATGGGACCCTCAAAGAGGTCTTCGCGTCGGGGACGGCAGCCATCGTATCGCCGGTGGGACAGATCTACTACCGGGGAAAAGAATATGTGATCGGCGAGGGAAGCACCGGTCCATTGACCGAACGGCTGTACAACGAAATACTGCAGATCCAGTATGGGGAAAAGGAAGATCCCTTCGGGTGGAGGGTTAAGATCTCGTAATCATCATCTCCTGAAAGGGGTGATCACTCCCTTTTCGGCAATCCACAAAACTGTTGACAGGCCTGTGGATAGGATTGTTGATACAAGAGGTAACTGCCCGGTTGACGACAGCTTATACCGAATTGCCCGCAATATGGTCAGCCAGTAATGCTAAATAATAATAGCTATTTACACCTATACCATCGTTATCTCATGGTTACCGTAAAGCCTATGATCGAATATTTTACCAACGGTTATCACTGGAAAAAATCTTTTCTGGTTTTGTCTGTAATCGCGGCCCTTACTCTCCCTGGAATACCGGCCCTCTCGCAGGCTTTGTCTCTCGATGAGCTCGCCGGAAAAATACAGGGGGCATATGACCATACCGGGGACTTCAAGGCAAACTTCATACAAGAGGCAACCATCAAGTCGATGGGGAGAACAACAAGGGAGGAGGGCACGGTCTACCTGAAGAAACCTGAAAGGATGCTCTGGGACTATACGAAGCCTTCGCTGAAAAAACTGGTCATCAATCCCCAAAAGGCGTGGCTGTACCTGCCGGACGATAACATCGTGTACGTCCAGGACGCGAAAGCGCTCCTGTCATCGAAGATGACGATACGCTTTCTGACCGGTATCGGACGGCTGAAAGACGATTTTAACATGGCCCTTCCCGCCGGAGGGCCCACGGATACAGAGGGGAATTATGTCGTAGTTCTCACGCCGCGCGGATACGAGGCCGGTATCAAGAGCCTTCTGCTGACCGTAGACAAAGACACCTTCCACATCACAGGATGTGTCTTTACCGACCTGTACGATAATGACACCCGGCTCACCTTCAGCAACATAGAGTTCAATGCCGATCCCCCGGATGAACTGTTCGACTTCACCCCCCCGCCGGGTGTTAAGATATATAATATCCAGGGGCAGTAAGCCTGGGGAAACCCGTGACCCCTAATTCCTGATCCCTGACCCCTGACCCCCGGATTACTCCCACCTGAAAGGGGTATCCCGGTCGAAATCCGGAGCCAGGTGCCGTTCGCTCACATCCTGCACGAAGATATTGTCAAAGCCCATGTCCAGGGCGTCGTTGACCACCGTCTCATATTCCCCTTTCGTCACCCTTCTTCCGAGGGCGGGGTGCCCGGCGACGGCCGGAACAGGGGTGTACTGCGACATGATGCTGAGAGAAACGGATGTCGATATATCCCTCTTGATTATCTCGAGGACCTCCAGACTGTTTTCGATCCTTCCCGGGAGAACCAGGTGCCGAATGATCACGCCCCGTTTCGCGACCCCGCCCTCGAGATCCAGGCAGTCCCCCACCTGCCGCACCATCTCTCGTATCGCGGATGTGGCATGGAGGACGTAATCGCCCACGCCCGAAAACTCATGGGCGTCCCGGTCATTTCCATACTTGAAGTCAGGCAGATATATATCCGCGATCCCGTCAAGAAGTTCGATGATCTCCCTGTTTTCATACCCTCCGCAGTTATAGACAAGGGGGATGGAGAGTCCTTTGTGAGAGGCATCGAGAAGGGCTCCGATGACCCCCGGAAGATGGGGGGTCGGCGTCACCGCATCAATATTGTGGCACCCTCTGTCCTGGAGGTCTGTCATGATACGTGACAGATCGATGAGATCAAGCACCTTGCCGGCCGTCTGATGGCTGATCTGGTAGTTCTGGCAGTAGATACACCGCATGTTGCAGGATGAGAAAAAGATGGTCCCCGCGCCGCTGTGCCCTGAAAGGACGGGTTCTTCCCCGTGGTGCGGCAGGGCGCTGTCGATCATCGGCCGGTCGCCAAGACGGCAAAACCCCTTCTCGCCCGCCGTTCTGTCAACACGGCACCGGTGGGGGCACAGGACACAGCACTTCATAATACCGGCAAGGATATCCGCTCTCTTCCGTACGATCCCCTCCCTGCAAAGGCTTCGATATCCGGGGTTCACACCCTACATCCTCTCCGCAACCTCACGAAGCCTGCCGCTCTCCACAAGCTCGAGGAATTGCTCCCCGAGGTGCTCCGAGACCGAGACCGTCCGTTTCCAGTCCCTCATTCTCTTCGAGGGGTTGTCGGCATACTTTCTGAAATCCTTGCGGTCAGGCGCTTGCCCATAGGGCAGTTGACGCATGAAATCGCTCGACGGATACACCATCAGCACATCTTCCAGATATTCCGCGGGAGGCTGCCGGGAAGGGAGGCTCTTGTCCAGCCATGTGGGGATGAGATGCCGCTGGTGGTTGAACAGGAGGGTGACGGAACCCTCTCCACCGGAGTATTTCTGGTTGAGATGATAGTCCGTGAGCCCTCCGTCTCGATACATACCGCCCGGCGCGCCATATATGTCTCTGACGCCGGCGGCGGAAAGAGGCACCGCCGAGGAGGCCAGGAGCGCGTGTTTGAAATTTGCCTCATTCAAAGGGATCGCCTGTCCCCTGAAATCGTGGTTGAGACAGAAATAGGGCAGGATCGGACTGTTGTGAAACACCACCCTCTGAAAAAAACTGTGGATCAGCCGCCGGTTGAGGGCATTGCATACAAATCCCGTCCCAAGAGCAAGCATCTGCAGCCACCGTACATTCGAAGCGGCAAGGCGTTTCGCTCGGGCCGTTATGATTGCCAGCCGGTATTTTTTGTTGGTCAGTGCAAACGAGAGGGCATCATCATCGATGTAGGAATCTATAAGATTGCGGATGGCCCGCAGAACCGTCTCCGGTGTGTCATGCTTGGTAAAAGTCATGGCGATGTACGCCTCGATGAGCTTGGCATAACTTTTTTCAGGCTCCGGCTGCATCCAGGCGGCGAAGCGCAGCGCGCCCGCTGATGAACCCGCGAGAACCGCGGGACGCTTATTGCCGAGCACCCCATTCTTTAAGAGTGAGAGGTCGAAACCGCTGGCCACAAGCCACCGCGGCCCCGGAGCAGCTCCGACATAGGCGGTGACGTTGTCAAAATCGAACTCACCGGCCTGTAGAATTTCATACACATTCTTCCCGGCACTGACACATATTTCATTCATAGGTGTTTCCATCTCCTCACAGGGTTCCAATTTCAAACAATCAGGAATCCTTCAGCAATCTTGACAGGGCTTCTCATATACTATAGATTGATTCTTCTCAATGATAAAGTTACACACAACGGGAATACGGGTCAATGGATATCAAGACAGAGGTTGCAAAGATAGGGTATGAGGCCAGAAAGGCCGCCGGTATCCTCGCGAACATTTCGTCCACGGTAAAAAACAGGGCGCTTTTGAGGATGGCGGAAAATCTGGTAGGAGAGGCGAAGAACATCATTCGGGAAAACACCCGGGATCTTCAATACGCCCGGGAGCAGGGGTTGTCCGCCGCCATGATAGACCGGCTGACGCTCGGTGAGGACGCGATCAGGGGGATGGCGGAGGGCCTTGAACAGATTGCCGCCCTGCCCGATCCGGTCGGAGAAATTACCGGGATGAGGAGACGGCCGAACGGCCTGCTCGTCGGAAAGAGACGAATTCCGCTCGGTGTCATAGGGATCATCTACGAGTCCCGTCCAAACGTAACGGCAGATGCCGCGGCCCTCTGTCTGAAATCGGGGAACGCCGTCATACTGAGGGGGGGATCGGAGGCTATCCATTCAAACCTCGCCATTGCCCGGATACTTCAGGGGGTCCTGAGGGAAACGGAGATACCGGAGGCCGCCATACAGATCATCTCCACCACCGACCGGGAGGCCGTCGGTGAGATGCTGAAGCTCGAGGAATATATAGACCTGATCATTCCGCGGGGAGGCGAGGGTCTTATCAGGGCGGTTGTCGATATGTCGCGGATCCCCGTCCTCAAGCACTACAAGGGGGTCTGCCATGTCTTTGTGGACGAGAGTGCCGACATCGAAATGGCCGCGGCCATATGCCTTAATGCCAAGGCCCAGAGACCCGGCGTGTGC
This sequence comes from uncultured Syntrophaceae bacterium, assembly GCA_964571315.1. GTDB lineage: Bacteria > Desulfobacterota > Syntrophia > Syntrophales > UBA2210 > UBA6078. Next base: position 4,380 of record CAZNBR010000083.1, on the reverse strand, counting down.
AATGCCATGGAAACCCTGCTGGTCCACAGCGGTATTGCCGGGAAGTTTCTTCCCGTGGTTGCCGCGAGGTTGCGTGAGGCCGGCGTTGTCCTGAAGGGGTGCGACAGGACCAGGGCCATCCTTCCCGATATCGAAGCGGCAACCGAGGCCGACTGGTACGAGGAATATCTCGATCTTATACTTGCGATCCGGGTGGTCGACGGCATCGACGAGGCCATCGCGCACATAGAAAAGTACGGCTCGCTCCACACGGAGGCGATCGTCACGAGCGACTACAGGAACTCCCAGCGTTTTCTGAGCGAGGTCAATTCCTCGACGGTACTGGTAAATGCCTCCACCCGATTCAGCGACGGATTCGAACTGGGCCTGGGGGCGGAGATGGGTATCAGCACCACGAAGCTCCATGCCTTCGGCCCCATGGGGCTTGAAGAGTTGACGACCACGAAATTCATTATCTACGGCGACGGGCAGATACGGACATGAAGTGGGGACTATTCGGAGGAACCTTTGACCCCGTGCACCTCGGGCACCTGAGATGCGCCCAGGAGGTCCTCGAACTGTTCGACCTTGACAGGATACTCTTTATCCCGGCCGGCATACAACCCCTCAAGACAGACAGAGATATCCTCCCCTTTCACCACCGTGAGCGGATGATCAGTTTGGCCATAGAGGGAAATCCTTCATTTGTAACCTCGGACATAGAAGACAGAAGGGGGGGGCGGTCCTACTCCATCGAAACCGTCAGGCATTTTCTGGACACCGCGCCGGGCGGCACCGAACTCTATTTCATACTGGGACAGGATGCCTTCCACGAGATCCCGCTGTGGAAAGAATGGCAGGAACTGCTCCGGCTGTGCAACTTCGTCGTCATGACCAGGCCGGGGCATGAGACAAAAACCCTGACAGGCGTCTTTCCTTCCGATGTCGCCTCTCTGTTCCACTATGACAAAGCCTCGGACGGATTCAGGGGGCCTGCCTGCCGCTTTATATTTTTCAGGGCACTGACCCTCCTGGATATATCATCCACAGACATACGGAGCCGTGTCAAGGCACACCGCTCCATCAGGTATCTCGTGCCCGATCCCGTGTGCGGCTACATCCTCAAAAATAGTGACAGCGACTATTTTTCCTGATTTGTAAACCATCGCTTGAGAAACCGCACAGCTGTGCCACGGACATCACGGGTAGTCGCAGTTTTGATACCGAAGGGGATTATCTGTACTGCCGTGGGTGGCTCACGGAATACAGCGGAAAATATTCTTTGCGCATATCGGCATGCCGCATGATGAATATTTCATAGGCGTACCCCTGTTTTTTCTTCCTGCTTTCTGTTGTTTCCTACTTTCTACCCCGGACAAGCCGGAACCAAACAAGATATATTTATCACGAAAGCAAGAGGTTACGAAAACACGAAAAATAAGATTTGATTTCGTGCTTTCTTCCTTTTCGTGGTTTCGTGATTGTCTTTAATTCTTTTGCCATTTTTGCAAGAACTTTACAACTAAGGGACTAAGGAATCGGTACGAAGGCATCCTTCCCCGCGGTCAGCATCAATGCCAGCGGCATCACTTCTTTCCCCAGTCTCACCATCCCTTCGGCCACCTCCCTGATGTCCCACTGCGCGTGCAGATCTTCGCGGAGACGGGAGATATGATACAGTTCTCTGACATTCACCTGCAATGCCACCCGCTTTCGGTGGGAATTGGTGAGAATATAGGGCGCCGCCTGGGGCGATATCTCTCTGATCCGGTGGTATGCCTCCTCCGTCCGGGAGATAACCTCCATGAAACGTACATCCATCCCGATCGCGCGTACCCCGGCCGGTATCGTGACGCCCAGCGAGGGGTCATACTCCTGACAGGTGATGGTGGCCATCCGGTGCCGTTTCAACTGGGCGAAACAGGAGGCGCTGACGACAACCTCGAACAGAAATCCGGCATTCTCAAACTCCCTCATGGGAGGATCATATGCCTGCATGTGGAGGCAGGCGGTCCGGATTATCGCCTCCTTTTCCTCACGGCTCATTCTGTGGGCAGCCGCCATGCACCCCTCCAGGGGGAGATCGGAAGATGAGTGCAGGAGAGACGCGATGATCTTCCCGTCGCCGTCGGGTGTCGCGTCCACGAGGGTCACCGTGCCCTCTTTCCGGGTAACGGCGCTCTCGTCGTGAGTCTCAGCGTGCGCCGCCAGGGTCGCCGCGAGCTCTCTCAGGGCTCCCTTCGTGTCACGATCAAAGGGCGTTGCCGCGGTATACCGGACCAGTGAAGGGGCGATATCCCCGGTTGCCTCGTAGAGCTCTGTCCCGTATTCGTTCACCTCCTTCAGGGGATGTGCCGCGCAGCGTCTGAGCATCAGCTCGAGGTTCCTTGCGTTCAGGGTCATACCCAGCTGGGCGTGCGTCGCCATGGAGACGATGTACCGGGCATCCTCCTTCGCCCAGCCATCCACGGTGGAGTTGTTCGACGGATCGGCTGCCATCTCCCGGTGTTTTTCAAAGAGATATTCCTTCAGGGCGGCGTACAGTTCGTGATACAGGGAATTCTGCTGCCGTATCGTCTGGGTGAACAGGTCTTCCAGGCCTCCATCCTTCACCTCCCGGGGAACAACGAAATCATCCTCCAGGCGTATGTATCGCTGAGATTTCTCCGTGTAGGAGCAGAGGCGGAATTTCTCTATCTCTTCCACGACGAGGCGCGACACGCCCAGGATATCGACATTGAAGACGGCATGCTCGGCGATGGAGCTGTGCCCCATGTCGAAGACGATGGTGCTGTTGGACCTCCTCGCCTTTTCGACCTCGCCCCTCGCGGCCATTCGGAGCTCGTCAACGGGGAGGGGATTTCTGCTGATGCGGGCATAGGCGGCGCAGAGGGTCTCGGGGGTCAGGCGCTCCCCCCCCTTCAGGGCCGCTCGGCACTCCCTGATCACCTCATAATCGACGTTGTGCCCTGCCAGTATGATCTTCAACGGTTCCCCTTTATCACCTATCCGATGAACGAGTAATAGATGGACTGCCCGACGGCCCACAGCAGAACTCCCGCGGTCAGAACGATACAGCTTATCGCGAGCACGCGGTGGAGTTGGTTCTCCGTGCGCTTTTCACGATACCCCAGGAGAAAGCCCAGAAGAATGCCCGAGGCTATCCCGCCCCCATGCCCCCAGTTGTTGATCCCGGGGATCATGAAGCCGAACAGCATGAGGCCCACGACCCACCCCATGACCTGCCGGTAGATTGCCTGTCCGTAGATCCCGCCCCTGCTCTTTCCGTAGTAGAGCGTCGCGCCGATAAGACCGCAGACACTGGCGGAGGCCCCTATGGTCAGGGGAACACCGGCGAGATAGGAGAGGTAGAATCCCGCGATACCGGTCAGGGTGTATATGACGAAGAAACGGTTGAGGCCGTATTCATTCAGCACGAAGATCCCCAACTGCCTCAGGGCCAGCATGTTAAATATGATGTGAAGCAGCCCGCCGTGAAGATAGGAGGCAGACAGGAGCGTCCACCAGCCGTGGAGCCTGTCTATGGGCAGTGTCCCCGTCGCTCCCAGGATGAGGAGGCTGTGGTTGGAGGGGGACAGGAAGGACAGGGGATTGGCGGACAGACCGAGCCCCCGCGGATTCAGCAGGAGGGCAAAGATATAAAATGCTATGTTAATATATATGATGATCTGTATCATGTCGGAGGGGCTGCCCAGGAGGTTTGAGGGGAGGGCCAGTTTCCACCTCGAACCCGGCCGCGAGAGCCCGCAATAGGGGCAGACAGGCTCGTCACGGTTGATGAGCTTCCTGCAGTTAGGACAGAGGATGGATTTTTTCTCTGGATGGTCCATGGTACGTCCTTCCGGTTCTAATTCAGAAACCGCATCATCAGCGGGATGGCGAGAAAGGTTCCGATAGAGCTGCCGATATTGACAAAGACTATCAGGAGCAGTATGCGGGTAATCTTGTTATGCCAGAACCCCCTGACCGAGGCTATGTCCGTCTTCAGGTCCATGAAATCCTTCACCTGCGGTCTTTTCAGGGCGGCCTCCGTGAGACCTGCGACCCATCCGGCCGCTATCATGGGATTGAGCGAGGTCAGGGGCGCGGCGGCGACGGAGGCGAGGATCGTTAGCGGATGGGCCAGGACTGCCAGGGCTCCCAGACCCGCAAGGATGCCGTTTACCAGAAACCACCACTTGATCATATTCAGGCTCGCCTCGCTCCCCGAGTGGAAAAACCCCGCGACGATGATCCCGATGACGGCGAAGGAGATCCCCCATCCTATGAACCGTCCCATCGTGCCCTTCGGCGGGACCTCACTGAGCGCTGCAAGGTCTATATCTTTTCCCAGATTCTCCTATATCCCCGGTACATGACCGGCCCCCACGACAGCGACTA
>CAZNBR010000082.1:0-9732 GCA_964571315.1 uncultured Syntrophaceae bacterium | reverse complement strand
GAGTCGGACCCGTGTTCGAAAAAATCGGCAAGCTTCCGATGTGGACTTCCGAAGATCTCGTACAGCGGGTCGCAGAACTGCGGAGGTTAGGCGCCGAACGCATCTGTTTCAAGACAGGCCCTTTTGACCCTCGGGACATCGCCACTATTCTCGAGATCGCGTCGGAAACTGGTGTCGATCTGGTAACACTCGACGGAGCAGGCGGTGGAACCGGCCATAGTCCAGCCAAAATGATGAACGAATGGGGCATGCCAACGGTAACGCTTGAGGCCATTATTTACCGTATTCTGAGCGGATTTGAAAAGGCCGGAAAGCCGTTGCCGCCGATAGCGATGGCTGGTGGTTTCGCGACCGAGGATCAGGTCTACAAAGGCCTGGCGCTCGGAGCGCCATACGTTCGCATGATAGCCATTGGCCGCGCTGCCATGGCTGCCGCTACAGTTGGACGGCAAGTAGGAGAGGCACTCCGGAACGGTTCCGTACCCAAAGAATATGCCCGCTTTGGTTCGAGCGTCGATGAAATATTCGCTGACTTTCGCCTACTCAAGGCTGAATATGGCGACGAGACGTTGAATATCCCGACGGGGGCTTTAGGGCTTTATTCTTATCTGAACCGAGTATCCGTCGGCCTCAAGCAGTTCATGGCCCTAAATCGAAAATTCGCGCTTCGGTATATCGACCGGGAGGATATTGTGCCCCTTACTGAAATTGCCGCGAAGACAACCGGCCTATCTACTTATGACGAACTTCTAAACACACCATGAAAAAGGAGGATAAAGAAAAAACATCGAACAAATTAATCCAGAAGACGGCTTACAGCCGCCGCTGATTATTACGTGTGTGCCGGGCATGGCACAGAACTAGCGGGGTGAAAGTCCCCGTGCCAGGTGTTCGCAGAGCCGAAGGCTAGGAGAAGGGCAAGGGCGTCATCGTGAGGTGAGGTTTGGAGGAAGTCCAATCCAAAAGCGCGGGGCGACGAACAGGAACCGGATCTGAGGTGTGGTACGTTCGGGGCGAGCGGGCACGTGACCGCAAAGCCCTCCATCTGCGATTGGGGCGTGCTTTATAAATCCGGCGTTTACGCGCGGCAAGCCCGGAAGGCGTGTAAGGAACTCTGGCAGGTGGAGCATGTTTTCAGGGACATGAAGTCCATTCTTGAGACCATACCCGTATTCAACCAGAAGGATGAAACAATAAGAGGGCATGTGTTCTGTAGCTTTCTTGCATTGACACTCAGAAAGGAGCTGCAGCAGAGACTGGAAGCAGCAGGAAACCACTTCGAGTGGTCTGAAATCAAGCAGGATCTCAAATCGCTTCAGGAGATCGAAATAGAAGACAACGGGGAATCCCTAACTGTAAAAAGTGAATGCAAGAGTGTCTGTGGCAAGGTTTTTCAATTTGTTGGCGTTGCCATACCACCCACGATCAGAGAGATGTGAAGTTGCTTTATGAACCTTTCAAAGAACAATATGTGGTGCCAAGAACTTTTTAGGGATATCTATGCGCCCGATATCGAACAACTATATTTGTGCAACTGTTGAAGATGAGTTAGGGAGAATTGCATGAAAGTGCTCAGTTAAAATTGACTGGGTACGGAGATTGAGGAGAATAGAAATGAAGATTATGGCAATAGTTCCCGGTGCCCTTTCTGCACAGGAAATCGCTGCTCGGGAGGATTATCTAAGGACTTTGTGTTCCCCGAGTACACATTTGATCGTGGTCCCTACTGAGTCAGGTCCTGCGGCAGAAGACGGTGCAGCTCTAGGAGTCGTGATTACGGGCATATTAGAGAGGGTGAGACAAGCGAACGAAGAGAGATACGATGCGATAATGTTGCATTGTTTTGCTGATCCCGGACTCGAGGCAGCCAAAACCATCTCGGATATACCATTTGTGGCTCCTGGGGAAGCAAATTACCACGTGGCGTCGTTACTGGGAGACAAATTTGGCTTAATTACACTTACACGTGAGTTTGTTCCCATAATGTGGAGAAGAGCAAAGATTTATGGCGTGGCTGATAGAATCGTGTCAATAAAGACACTTGATATACCCCTTTTGGAATTTAAGGAAAGGAAAAGGGAACTTGAAGAGAAATTTCGTGAACTTGGGAAGGGTCTGATTGGTGAGGGAGCGCATGTGATAATTTCGGCGTGTTTGGCTACCTTGCCAGCGTTAGGAACGGGCTCTTCCAATCGAATCGGAAAAGATTTGGGGATCCCAGTCCTCGATAGCAACGCTGTGACCTTGAGAGTGGCTGAGATGCTGGTTAGTTTGAAAGTATCCCAGAGCAATGCGGCTTTCCCCAGACTGGGCCATGCAGCAAAAACTTAAGGGCGAATTCCTAAGGGGAGTGAAATGCCAGAGAAAAAGGCAGGAGGTTAAGAATGAAGCGTTTTGTAAACATTATAGATCGTATTTCAACTACATCGGGTTACATATCAGCTGCACTGGGGGTTTTCCTCTTCATGCTGATTTTGGCTGAGATATGTTCGCGGACGTTTTTTTCGACATCGTTGCTCTTGACTCTGCAGGTATCCAGTTGGTTGTTAATTGGACTAGTTTTCATGGGCGGCGGCTGGACGCTGAAGGCGGGGGGGCACGTTCAGGTTAACTTATTTTTTTCACGGTTGACAACTGGGGGGCAAAATCTTACGAACTTATGTCTTGCCAGCCTAGGTACAGTGGCATTTGGCTTTTTTGCTGTGTACGCATGTTTCAGGCTAGTGGAGCTTTTTGTAGGTGGGATGGTTGGTGAAACGGTTTATCGCCTACCCAAGTGGTGGCCTTGGGCACCGGTGGTGATAGGATCGGTCACCATGTGCACGCAGTATATTGGAATGATAGTTGAAAGTGCTCAGGCCCTTAAGAACGACGAACGAGTTAGTGTACGGGACGTTATACCTTCTGTTCTTATTGGTTTGGTTTTTGGCGTGACATTGATAGCAGAGGTTTTCTTCGCCCCTTTTTCCGTGGGCGATCCCATAGTGATTCTCATTGTCATACTTGCTATCTTATTTACATTCATCGGTAGCGGCCTTTGGATTTTTCTCTCCTTAGCTCTGACAGGTCTACTTGGATTAATGTTGTTTACCGAGTATCCTCTCGGAGAAATTGTTGTACAAGTTGCCTTTTCGGCAAATAGAAATTTCATAATGACATGTCTACCTCTTTTTGTCTTCATGGGGGAGTTGCTTTTTGTGTCGGGAGCCAGCAGGGATCTGTATTCAGGACTGAGTGCTTGTGTATCGGGTGTGCCAGGAAGGCTGCTACATTCTAATGTCTTATCGTGTACTATATTCGCAGCTGTGTCTGGGTCTAGTGCAGTCACTGCTGCTACCATTGGTTCTGTTGCAGTTCCGGAACTGAAAAAACTTGGCTATGATGAAGGGCTTACTATAGGATCTTTGGCGGGCGCGGGTACCCTAGGGCTTCTTATTCCTCCAAGCATAGCCATGATTGTTTATGGGTCTATTACTGAGCAGTCCATAGGGCAGCTTTTCATTGCTGGTGTGTTCCCGGGTTTGCTACTCTCCGCCCTTTTTATGTCTTATATAGCTATACGCGCCATCAGGAATCCCTCTATAGCACCTGTTAGCGAGACTTTTACATGGAAGGAGAGGATTAAACGCACGGCAAAGATTGCGCCCATAATATCTGTAATTATTCTGGTGCTGGGATTGATCTATACCGGTATCGCGACACCTACCGAAGCAGGGGCCATCGGGACATTAGGCGCTTTGGTTGTGACCCTGGGGTATAATAGGTCCCTGTTTTGGGAGAATTTTGTAAAAGCTGCTATGGCTACGGTTCGAACCACCTGCATGATAATGTTTATAGTGACTGGTGCCGCTGTCCTATCAAGTGCGCTTGCCTACCTAAGAATTCCACAACAACTCGCTGTGATCATTACATCCTCCGGATTGCCTAATTACGTGATATTTGGGATTCTGTGTGTAATATACCTCGGTTTGGGCTGTATCTTTGAAGGGATCTCAATGATGGTCCTTACATTGCCTGTAGTCTATCCGTTGATCTTGAAAATGGGGTTTGATGGTGTCTGGTTTGGAGTTGTGCTTGTCATGCTTATTGAGGTCGCTCAGATCACTCCGCCTGTAGGATTCAACCTTTACGTGCTCCAGAACATTGCAAAAGTAGATATTGGGGTTGTTGTGAGACATACAATTCCGTTTTTCCTTATTATGTTAATTGCTTTGGTGATTGTCATTTGTTTCCCGAATGTAGCTCTATTTCTTCCGAGACTAATGATTAGTTGAAGTAAGGCTGCATCCACAGCAATTACGATAGAAAAGGAGATTGCTCTTTTTAAAATAGTCATTAACGTTGCTTGACACAAAAACAAAATAAAAAAGGAGAAGGTCATGAGCCAGAAGAGTTTGGCTGATGAAGATTTGGCGATACTGAGTCCAAAGGAATTAGTAACGTTCAAAAGTTGTGGCACGGGAATTTTTTGTCATTTTCCCATTGCTCATATACAAATGTTGTTCATGGCTATGTGATAGCACATGGGGCTTTTCTGCGGCAAATCAGCAACATATAGCTTTTCAATGCTCGAATTACGTAACAAATATACTTTTTATTTGATTGAATCATGAATTATACTCCTTATGACTGAAGGCAAATGGAAGCCCTACAAAAGAGAACGTGTCTTAACCGTTTAGCGTGAATATTTTTAAATGCCACAACTTTTGAACGTTACCAAGGAATTTCGTGAGATTATCAGAAGGGAGGATTGGAAAGACATAACGCTACACGCCTGTCCCGGTTATGGGCAAGAGAATTTGGTGTTAAATAATAGCAAAGATTTTTGGGGTTTAGGTCTTGTTAGTTGCACAGTACGTTCTTGAGGTCTATGTCAAGGAAATGCGGCAGTTGTTTTGTTAGTTAAATTCAACCATTGAAAGGAGAAAAACAATGGCAGTAGCAACAGCGTGGGATTCGGCACAGGAGAATCTCGAAGAAGCCGCTAAGATTGCTGGTTTACATCCAGATGTCTTGGCTATGCTCAAAACTCATCAAAGGGTTTTTATGGCAACCTTTCCCGTTCGAATGGACGACGGATCACTGAGGTTTTTTACCGGATATCGGATCCATCATAATCATGCTCTTGGACCGATCCGCGGGGGAACGCGCTTTCATCCGGAAGAGACCTTGGATGACATGAAGGCCCTCTCGCTTTGGATGTCGGTTAAAAACGCCATTAACGGTGTTCCCGCCGGAGGGGGTAAGGGAGGTGTCATATGCGATCCTGGAGCACTTTCCGATGCTGAGTTGCAGAGATTGTGCCGGGCCTACATTCGGGGAATTGCTCCAATGATAGGGGCGCAGGTCGATTTTCCAGGAGCCGATGTAGGGACCAGTTCAAAAACTCAAAGCTGGATGATGGATGAATGGGAGCAGATGCATGCCATGAGGCATGATCCGGCAGCCATCAGTGGCAAGGAAATCGGTATAGGCGGTTCCGAAGCCAGAGCCGCTGCGACGGGTTATGGGGTTATGCTTTCTGTAAGAGAAACCTGTAAAGCCCGGGGTCTTGATATGACCCAACAGACGATTGCTATTCAAGGGTTCGGTAAAGTCGGTTCCTGGGCATCGCGTTTGATCCATGATCAAGGAGCTAAAATTGTTGCAATAGGTGATGTCTATGGAGCAATTGCAAATCGAGACGGGATTAATCCTCATGAGCTTTTTGACCATGTGGAAAAAACCGGTAAGATTCCTGGCTTTGCCAATGCGGAGGCCATAAGCAATGCAGAGCTTCTTGCCTTTGATTCTGATTTTCTGATTCCTGCGGCATTGCAGAATGTCATTACGGAAGAAAATGCCAACGATGTCAAAGCCAAGATCGTCGTGGAGGCGGCTAATGGTCCAGTCACGCCAAAGGCGGCCAACATGCTGATCGCGAAAGATATTTTCCTGGTTCCTGATATCCTTGCAAATGGTGGAGGAACAACCATTGCCCACCTGGAGAGAGTCCAGTGCTTGTGTGATGACTTCTGGAGTGAAGATGAGGTGAACAAACGCTATGAGGGTATGTTTATCAAGGCTTATAGCGAGGTTTATCAAATGGCCAAGGAAGAAAAGATTACGATGCGTATGGCGGCGTGGGTGCAAGCCCTCAGAAAGATTGAAAGGGCTATAATCGATCGGGGATGGATCTAAATGCTTCATTTAATCTAAAGGTATCGAGAGGGATGCGCGCTATACACGCCTTCCTCTTGATACCTAAAGCCGAAAAGCATAGAAGCGGGCAATTTTCAAATGAGAAAAATTTGTAGCCCTTATGAACGCAGAAGTTTGAAGGTGTAGACATTTTAGAATTTTTGATTTGATGTAAAATGGATCATTTTTAATTCCAGCGAGGAACCCCCGTCCGTAAGGGCGGGGGTGAGGGCAATGTCCAGTAGTCTTTCGTCCATATGAAAGGGTGCTGGATAAGTGAAGCTTGAATCAGAAGATACCACATCCGTAAAGGCGTGGAGATTCGTAATGTAAGGGTGAAGTTCCCCCAAAGTGATGGACACACCGAAAAGTTAGGGTTGTATTCTGTAATTGAGGAGAAAAGCGATGGTTAATATTACGAGCAACTTTGAGGGAATCCATAAAAAAACTGATTTGGATGTTCAAAATACCATGCTCTATGTACATATGAATTTAGATACCCCACATTCTACTGCTCCACTTCTTGTTGAAAAAGGAGAGGAGAAATTTCTTTTGGTGAAAGATATTGAGCGGGGGAACTTTGATGAAGAGAAGATCTCAGCTGAAGTAAAGTATTACAATAAATACATGACATTTGATACGGATGACAAAGTGCTGCCGTCTGATTGGCTTGAAATCTGTGAAGAAATAGCTGGAAATGATGTGGTGGAAATTGATGACGACATATATACGTCGGCTTATTGGAAACTATCTAAAGCACTGAAAAGCAAGTTGAAAAAGACAGGGAACTGGTTTCGCACCTTTGTGTACGAATTAAACAGAGAAGATGTGCAGCGTGCTTTTGCGGTTGGTGGTGAGGCTGGCTGTCAAGATGCCTTGAAACTCATATCACATCTTAAGCAGGAAAGAGAGATCGCCGAATTATTAGGGAATCAACCTGTTGATTCCAGATTCACTCTGTTGGATGACTTTCTCCGGGATGCAGACTTGGATGCGTTATTGATTAGTTCACCGTTGAATATGCAGGAAATTACGGGGCTTCCGTATGAATACTGCAAGTTGAATGATTTACTGGTCATGTATTGTCCCAAGGGATCAATTTGGGTGTGGAGTAATCGTCCCATTGATTACCCGTGGTTTCGGCTAAAAAAAATCTATCAGGAGATTTATGAGCTCTCTCGGAAAAGCGAAGTTCGAGAATTTGACGCCATCGGTATTGAAGAAGATCACCTTCCTTATAAGTATTTTAAGGCCCTTGGTTTAACTGGGGAAAAAGTGGTTGGCATGAGCATGGATTTGCGTCGCTGGCGTGAGGTTCGTGCATCTGAAGAACTTTCCTTCTATGTTGTGGCCGCCCAAGCCACAATTAGCGGAATTGATGCCGCACTGGAGTTTGCTCAGGAGCAGTTCAACGCAGGTAACGTTTTGACAGAATCTGACGTACAGAGTCGGCTATATAGTCATTACGCTCAATACAGTCTTGATCATAACCTTCAAGTGCGGATCGTGCCGTATTTCATCGTGTTGCATGCGGGGTATCGAACGAGGCGGCCCAACCTTCCGTCGTTCGAACCATTGAATAAGGAACATACAAAAACGATGAAACTGGATTGTGGCGTCTTGATTATCGATCAAAAAGGATTAGTCCGAGCATGTTCTGACCTCTGTCGAACATTAGCTCGGAATCCTGAAGCGAAGCAGATGTATCAGTACCTCAACCAGACCATGATTACAAATGCTATTCCGGCTGCGCTTCCCGGTAAAACGGGAAAGGAAGTCTACCATGCAGGTGTGTTTGCTATGTTGGACAGTGATGATCATAAATGGGTTGATATGGGTCTTCTGCCGCAGAGAGGATTAGAAGGTAAGTTTGAACGTGATATTGGACATGTTCTAGGTAAACAGGAACCGGTCAGCTTAGGTTTTAAAAAAGGAGACAATGGAGTGCTGCGGAACGGGATGGTTTGTTGTGTGGAATATCAATGGCCCTATGATCGGTATGCAATTGGTGTAGAAGACATGTTTGTTGTGACTTCAAAAGGTCCGGTCAATTTAACGAGGTAAAGGTATCGGAAAAACATACCTATATCTAAAAAATGCACGGAACAATGAGGTGTATAGTAACTTGCAAAAGCATAAAGGAGGAAAAGACGAGATGCGCAATCTGCAGTGATTTCCGGTCAGTGAAAGGGGAGTGAATGTGATGTTTAATATCGGTCTTATTGGAACTGGAAAAATAGCGAATAGTAAGCTTGCCCCGGCCGTGGCGTGTGCCACGGGCGCACAGCTCTGGAGTGTTTTGAGTCGTGACTCGTCGCGTGCGGTACAATTTGCTGAGCGTCATAATGCACAATCTCCACAACCGGTCTTTACGAACCTTCATGAGATGCTCTCCGATCCATACCTGCATGGTGTCATAATTGCGACTCCGGATAAACTCCACGCTGAACAGGCAATTATGTCGCTTCAGGCCGGTAAGCATGTTCTTGTCGAAAAACCGATGGCTGCCGATGTCGAGTCGGCATCGGCTATGGCAAAGGCAGCCCGGGAGGCCGATCGGTGTTTGGCAGTTGCCTATCACCTGAGGTGGCACGCCGGTCATCGCCGGATGCGAGAGGAAATTCTGAGGGGAGATATCGGCACGCTTCGTCATATGCGGGTTCAATGGACCTTAAAAGCGCCGAACGGAGATAATTGGAGAACCTCTCCAGAAGTCGGTCAATGGTGGAGTATGGCAGCAGTGGGAACACACTGCCTGGATTTGATTCGCTGGTTCATGTGTGAGATATGTGGAGAAATCGAATCTGTAAAATCAACGATCTCCTCGGCGGTGTGGAATCAACCCCATGATGAAACTGCTCTGATTTCCTTTAAATTCGAATCGGGTGCCACGGCTGAGATGTGTTCTTCCGTGCTCTTTGAGTCACCGTATCGTGTCGAAATTTACGGAGATAAGGGGTTTGTGATATGTGAGAACACGCTCGGAGCCGAAGGCGCTGGAACAATCACTACCCACGCCGGTATGGTAGAGTTTACTGTCTCTGACCCCTTTACGGGAGAGGTTGTTAATTTTGTCGAGTCGGCATCTACAGGTATTCCTCCGGAAGTAGACGCAGAAGAAGGGCTCCGCAATGTCGAAATTCTCACAATTGCGGCTCGTGAGAGCGAACTGCTACACCGTGCCACCTGACATAAAATGGTTACATCTTAAATATGTTAGAGCTTAGTGCCAAGTAGTCTGCTTTTGACTCTTATAAACTTAGAGCATGCCGGGATTTTTTACCAGATACATTTAAAGCTTCAACATGTATAATTAACGTAAGTATTCGAAATTTCAAAGGAAGGATTGGTGCTAGAAAGTGAAACGAGATGTAAGACTTATACAAGGCAATGAGGCAATAGCCGAAGGCGCGATCTATGCCGGTGCCAGGTTTTACGCCGGATATCCGATTACGCCATCGTCTGAAATCATGACCGAATCTGCCAGGTTTATGCCCAAGGTGGGCGGGATATTCGTCCAGATGGAAGATGAGATAGGAAGTATCGCCGCCG
>CAZNBR010000081.1:0-9748 GCA_964571315.1 uncultured Syntrophaceae bacterium | reverse complement strand
CCGAGTTTCTCCAGTCGCGTTATAAGATCTTTGTTCTCTATGCCAAGCTCTTTGAGCGCGAGTCCAAACCCTATATTGCTCATAACCGTTTCAACTACCAGGTTATTGGTGAGGGTCCCCTCTTCCTTCATCATCTTGGCGCAGATGACCATAATCTGGTCCCCCGTCAGGACACCGCCCTTTTCGTCAACGGCAATGAGCCGGTCGCCGTCTCCGTCGAAGGCAAAGCCGACATGGGCACCCTGCTTGACAACCTCTTCGGCCAATCTCTCCGGATGCTGGGATCCGCATCCCTCGTTTATGTTTTCCCCATCAGGTTCGGCGAATATGGTGTGGACCTCCGCCCCCATTTCGAAAAAGGGTTTCGGCGCGATCCGGTAGGTGGCGCCGTTCGATGCATCAAGCACCACACGGGTTCCCTCAAGTGTATATTTCTTCGGAAAGGTGTTTTTCAAAAAAACGATATACCGCCCCCGGGCGCCCTCCAGGTTATACGCCTTCCCCAGATTCTTGGGTGAAAGGTGAAGGGATTTCAAGTTGTTTGCAAGAACTATCTCCTCGATCTCCAGTTCTTTTTCATCGGGAAGCTTGTACCCATCGCTGGAGAATATCTTGATCCCATTGTCCTGAAAGGGATTGTGAGAGGCGGAGATGACGATACCCGCATCGGCCCGCATGTTGCTGGTAAGGAAGGCGACTCCCGGTGTCGGCATGGGACCGACCATGTACGCGTCCACGCCCATGGAACAGATCCCCGAGACAAGGGCATGTTCCAGCATGTATCCCGAAACACGAGTGTCTTTCCCTATGATAATCCTCGGGTGGTGGCCGCGACGTTTGAAGAGATGGGCCGTTGCCATCCCGATCCGCAGGGCCATTTCCGATGTCATGGGGTACTCGTTTGCTACTCCTCTTACTCCGTCTGTGCCGAACAGTTTTCCCATGTTCTTGTTCTCCTTGTCTCGGATTGATAGAATATTCTCCCCCAAAACCCGGTTTCTATATATTACTTGAAGGGGTTTTACAATAAGCAAAAAGGATGTCCCCACAATATCAGCTTCAGGACGATATCATGATCCTTCATGGATCAGGTCTATGATCGTGATTTCGGGGGGCGCCATAAGGCGCATCGGAGGCCCCCACGTCCCGGCCCCCCTGCTGACGTACAGCATCGCTCCGTCCGTGAGCTGATACAGGCCGCTGTTGAAGGTAAAGGCCAGGCGGGTGAGGAGGGTGAAGGGGAACATCTGTCCCTTGTGGGTATGTCCGGAGAGCTGGAGGTCAAACAATGCCGTCGATCCTTTGAGCACAACCGGCTGATGCTTGAGGAGAAGGGTAAACCGGTCGCCGTGACTCTCTTCCAGTAATTCTTTTTCCGGCGCTCCTTCACGGGATCGATAGATCCTGCCGGTTGGATCATCGACGCCTGCAACCGTCACAAACCCTCCCACGTCCGCCCTCTCGCCTCTCAGGACCGCAAAGCCCGCCTTTCTCGTAAAATCGAGTGACTGGGCGAGACCGGCGTAGAATTCATGGTTCCCCGTAACGGCAAATTTTCCGTATGCCGGGTCTATCTTCCGCAGGAGATCAGAGAGCTTCGACAGATTGTTTGTCTCTCCGTCCACCAGGTCACCCGTGGAGACGAGCATGTCGGGAGCGGCAACCCTGATCTCCTTTAGGATACGTTCCAATCTCTTTTCCCGGACGATAAGGCCGAGGTGCAGGTCGGAGATCTGGACGATCCGGAATCTTCCGATCTCCTTGGGTATCTTGGCCGTCCGTATGGCAATCATTTCGGTGCGGACATGCACGGCCTCGATAGAGCCGTACAGTGCCAGGGCGACCGCCAGGGAGATCAGCGTGATAAAACCCTGCCGTGCGGGAGGGATTACGGAGGAGGGGTCAAAAGAAAAAAAGTACGCGCCCAGGTGCGCAAGGATGCGGTAGCAGTCGAAGACAAGGGAGAGACAGAACAGCAGGAACGCAAGGCCCATCCAGAGATATCCTGCCCAGGAAAAGAAATGCGCAAGAGATTGCAGGCCGCTTCGTTCCGCCATATGGACGATAACGGGCGCAAGGACCATTATGATCATGAAGAGCGCAACGAATATGCTGGTCCTGGTTCCAAGGGCGAGAGATGCCTTTGCCCCCAGAAAGAGGTAGAGGTGAACCCCGCCGTAGATGAGAAAAAAAACCAGGAGAAAGATAGTTGTCACCGCCTGTTCGCTATCGACCATGCCGTCTTCTCTATGATATCTTCCCGGTGTTGCATGCCGCACCACCCTGCCCCCTATATAAACAAGGGTAAAGTTCGATTATCTGGACCTGATATAGTTATTTATTACTCCGGCAACAATATATGTCAAAGTTATCGTTCCCACAAAAGGGGAGGTCCGTAATAGGCCTGGAGAGCTTTTTGATTTTTGTCATTTCGAGGAGCGTCAGCAACGAGAAATCTTAATGATACAGGCTTGTTAAGATTTCTCCCTGCGGTCGAAATGACAAATAATAATTATTCAACCCCCTTGCCTGTCTCCCTTCTCCTGCTCTCAGCTGATATCATAAAAAATCATTCTATTCCCGCTAAAACGCTATAGCCAATCTGGAAAAGAACTCATCTGCCTCGTCATGAGCGGAGCTGCCGGGCGCTTTTTCATAATTACTCTTGCGGTATTCAATCATGAGCGTTGTTGAAAAGTTATCCCTTTCGAAAAGAGTATAGTTTGCACCGATGGAGTACCTGTTTTCCAAGTGTTCATTCTGTTCACCTCCAATATCATCACTATACGCCTCATATCGAAGAGCGACCTCTAATGAATCTGTCACTTGAAATGCCGATCCTGCGAACCACGCCGATTCCGTGTGTTCACTGCCGTCATATGTTTTTTCCCGTTGCAGGGCACCGATATATTCCCAGTCCAGGGCAATCTTCCAGAATTCATAATGCACCGTAACACCTGCGGTTTCGTTTCTGTCGTCAATCCCCGGTTCGGTGTTCCAGTATACCGCCAGGAGCAATCCGCCTAACGGTTCCATGGTAGCGTTTCCGATGAAAGAAGAGACATCGTCCGTATCTTCTGCCCCTGCGCGGGTGAATCCGACTCCCGCATCATTCAGATGTTCAATAAGCGTTTCTCCTCGATAGGCTGTCATCGAAATGTCAATACCGAGAACTCCCGGGGCGAATCCGACCGTGGCGCCTGTCTCGGTAATTTCATAACAATCTTGGGTAAGCGGATCATTGATGAGATGACTTTCGAACAGGCCGAATGGTTGCCCTCTTTTCCCAGCGACAAAATACAGGGGGAACCCCTCATTCCCGATGGTAATGGCAACTTCATCCCAAAACACTTTGTTATCCGTGTCGAGATTCTCCCCTTTGAGAACGAAATTCCCTGTTATCCAATCATGAAATGCGACTTCAAACCCTAGTGCCACTGTTCCGACATCAAGGTCGGACGTAGAATCGCTTTTTTCGCCAGCAATGTCTTGCGGATTCTTATAAGAAAAATCAAGATCGATGGCGCCACTGAAGGTCACCTGTTCACTCACTTTATCGAGAAGTCCATCCGGTTTTTTTTCAGGGTCATCGACTCTTTTCTCCAAATTTTTAAGGCGTTGGTATAGATCTTCAATGTTCACCTTGTCTTCCTGGGCGAAACCTGCCGAAACACATATAAAAATTAGACCGAAAATCATCAAAGCTACTCTCAAATATCTTTTCATTTTTCTTACACCTTTCATATGTATTGTTGAGCATCATGGTTTTCCTACCTTTGATTTTCCTTGATATTTCGACTAGATATTATTTCTCTGCATGCAAGCACAAAAAGGTCTGACCGTTTACGGCACATGGTAATGGTAGTGGAAAGATCACCTTGTGATCGTTTTCTTTTTTGATGCTTGCGTCAGGGGTTGCAAGGGAATTCGGCCGTCACACCTTTCCCCTTGCCAACCCTTTCGGATCATCCGTTAAAACCTTCAACGTCAACAAGCGAAGAATATTTGTTTCTTCCGTAATGAGTACGGTTAGCCCGAATAATCGAACGGTACCCTGAAAAATTTGACGAAAGAAGTCTCGTGGGTTTGACACGTTTTTTGTTTTTCTTCCCGGTACGAATGCTGCGGGTTGTCAGAGCCACTCCTTCCGGAGGCGCATCCCTGTCTATCCGGAATCGAATCGGATCTTCCTCGGAGATTTCAGTTGATCGCCACGCCGCCGCGCTCGCCGGATCCCACACGTACAACCTCGTTAAGATCCAGAACAAAGATCTTCCCGGCTCCGATCTCTCCCGTCTGTGCCGCCTTCGTGATGGTGTTGATGGTGCGTTCGACGAAGTCTTCGTTCACCGCAATCTCAAGCTTGACCTTTTTGAGGAGTCCGCCGCTCTCTTTTGCTCCCCGGTACACCTGTGTGCGTCCCTTTTGTCTTCCCTGACCGAGGACGTTGGATACGGTCATCAGGTGAATTTCCTCCCCTTCAAGGGCCTTCTTTACCTCATCCAGTTTATGGGGCTGGATAATTGCAATAATGTATTTCATGGTTCATGCCTCCTATTCCAACACGGTATATGCGGATTCGTTGTGCTGAGTCAGATCGAGACCGATCAGCTCACTCTGTTTGTCAACCCTCATGCCGACCAGTGCGTCGACGATTTTGTACAGGATCCAGGTGACCACAAGGGCGTACGTTATGCATACGGCAAGGTAGATTAGCTGGGCAAAGAACAGTTTCGTGTTGCCCAGTAGAAGCCCGTCCGCCCCGCCGCTGTTGATCGCCACTGCCGCAAAAATCCCGGTTGCGAGTGTTCCCCATATGCCGCCGATACCGTGGACGCCGAAGACATCGAGTGCGTCATCGTACCCGAGCAGGGGTTTGAGCTTGGCGACAGCGAGGTAGCAGATGATGCCTGCAATCAGTCCAATCGGTATTGATGAGAGGACGCTTACAAATCCGCAGGCCGGTGTGATGGCGACCAGCCCCGCGACCACGCCGCTGACGATACCGAGAACCGTCGGCGCTCCATCCATCTTCCATTCCATGAGAGCCCACGCCATCCCCGCCGCTGCCGCGGCGGTATTTGTAGTGACAAAAGCATTCGCGGCAAGCCCTCCCGCCTCGAGGGCGCTCCCCGCGTTAAACCCGAACCAGCCGAGCCACAGGAGCGCGCCGCCCAGAAAGGTTATCGGCAGGTTGTGAGGAGCGAATGACTGCTTCTCATATCCAATTCTCTTCCCGATCAGAATGGCCACAACCAGCGCCGAAATGCCCGAGCTGACATGAACGACGATGCCGCCCGCGAAGTCGAGGGCGCCGATTCCTCCCAGCCAGCCGCCGGCTCCCCAGACCCAGTGCGCTATGGGATCGTAGACGAATGTCGTCCACAGGAGCGTGAAGAGAATAAGCGCGGAGAATTTCATCCGCCCGGCGAAGGCTCCTACCATCAGTGCCGGGGTGATAATGGCAAACATTGCCTGGAATATCATAAAGACCAGATGCGGTATCGTTCCGGCATACACGGAACTGGGTTCCTGTCCGACGCCTCTGAGGCCGATCCAGTTCAGGCCTCCGATGATACCGTAGCCTGTATCCGGGCCGAATGAAAGTGAATATCCGAATAAGACCCACTGTAGACTCACCAGACAAATAATGGCAAAACACTGAGTCAGAATGGAGAGGACATTTTTTCTCCTCGCCATCCCCCCATAGAAAAAGGCCACGCCCGGGGTCATAATAAACACCAGTGCGGCACAGACCATCACCCACGCCGTATCTCCTGCATTCATACCTTCTGCCTCCAACAATTATTTTTTTCAAAATACAACATTATGGAGTGAAGCAATTCTGATGCCAAAAGGTCAACGGAGTATAAATATTCAATATAGTTGTTTTATATTGAGCGTAAATATTTGAGTAGCAATACGATACGGTGCCTATAAATATATAAAACGACAATATTGTAATATTTGTGGTGGTGAATATACGGTGTAGTATAGTTTTTGAAAGTTTGATATTATAGAAAAAACAAGATAGTAGAAAATTTGTATGTAATCCGGCTTTCATAATCAGGACGTCACGACGGATGGAGAGATCGGGGGTATAGATACCCTCTCCGTTACCCGCCCATCTCTGGCGGAGGTGTCGCAGTGGATCATGCTGTTCCGAGGATATTCTTTGACAGGCAGGACCACGAACTGCTGGTTATCGTCAACGAGGTCTTGGACCGGGACAAATCGCGCGGCCATCTGAAGAACCTTCTGAATCCGTATCTGCACCCGCATGGGATCAAGGAGATGGCGGCACCGAAGGAACTGCGCATTGCTTACGCGGTCATCCACATCCTCAATTCTCTTGAGGTCGGCAAGGCCGAGGATCGTCTGAACGCCTTGCGGTCCCTGCGGGATGAGGTGCTCTACAGCGCCGAAAGCTTCCTCCGCAGGAATACGGCGAGGGTCCTCCTGCAGATTATGAAAAAGCTGGTGCAGGCCCGCGGGAATTACCTCCGGCAGCTGGAACTGGCGCATGATTTCCGCATGACGGCATCGGGGAAGCCCCGTATCGTGCGTGAGCAGTTGAGGCGGTATCACCTGCTTGAAATGCCGGAGGAATGGAATCAGATCGCGATCGATGATCATGTCCACGATGTCAATACCAAGGGACGGAAATCCCCCACCCACCTGATCATGGACGCGTGGATCAAGGGGATCCGAAGGCTCAAGGTGATCTACTATAATCATGTGAACGCGGATGTCGCCGGGGAACTGCTGGAGGCGGCAGGGATCATGGGGATCAGAGTCAGGGTTGGGGTTGAATTTCCCGCGAGATTCTACGACCGGTATGTCCAGTTCATATGGGCACCGCGCGGCCTCATCGACGCGCAGGACTATCTGAATTTTCTGAAGGACAGGACGGTTGAATCCTTCATGGCAAAAGGGCGTGAGATCTCGGACTATCAGCGGCGGTATGTCATGGCGATGCTGGGGGAGTTTAACAACAGGCACCGCTACGCCATAGATGATGCCTATGGATTTATTCCACCCCTCCTTGATCAGGAAGAGTTTCTCTCGTTTGTGGGGGCCGGCCAGGCGTCGCTGCTCCACTTGGCCGAATTTGCGTATACAAAAATGCTGCCCGTCATGAGGGAGCATGTCACCGGCCTGCGAAGGCGCTATGCCCAGGCCGGGCTAGAAGAGCGTGACCGCATGACGGCCATGGTGGAGGAACTGAACCGACTCGATTCGGAGGCGATTGTAGAGCGGTACCTTCGCCCGGCGAAAAACCCTTCTATTCCGGATCCCCATGTACCATCGGACGGAGAGGATGTCCCGGATCTGTTGAAGCTGTCGCCGCCCGAACTGCTCGAACGGCTGGGTCGTCTCAATGCCGGCTACAGCATTACCCTTCCCCTTGGTGGTCTGGGCGTCGAAGATCTCATTGAACTCCTCTATGACTGCCAGGGCCTGATAACGCATCTGGAGGTGTTCAATCTCAAGGATTATGTGACCGGCAAGGTGGTCCATGACGCCAGGATCAATGACCTGCAGATGGCTATCAACGATGATAACGTTATCGTATTGAAGCGTATTATCCACGAGGCCATCAGAAACGTGAGCGATGAGAACCCGGCGAGGATCGATGCGCTGGCGAAGATCCTGCAGGATTTATCCACCTTTCGATCATATTATAAGGATACGCTTCTTAAAAGCCGTGTCGGGAGCGATTCCAGCGGGCGTTCGCACCATCTGTACGGGATGGGACTTGTCATCCAGGACACCCTCCCCCGCAGGGCGCGGAGAGAGATACACAGAGCCTCCCCCTCCTCCCGTCTGACCGTTCCCCTGCACAACTCGGTCTATCTGCGTGCGAGCTATCTCCCGCGCACGAGCTCCGGCCGGGTGGCAGGTGCCCTGTACCGTCTGGCAGAGCACCTTCCCGGTCTGAGGTTTATCGGGAAGAGGCGT
The DNA here is from genome assembly GCA_964571315.1 of uncultured Syntrophaceae bacterium. Taxonomy (GTDB): domain Bacteria; phylum Desulfobacterota; class Syntrophia; order Syntrophales; family UBA2210; genus UBA6078. The sequence goes on along the minus strand of CAZNBR010000081.1, from coordinate 1,786 downwards.
GTAGAAGAGTGGGAGATCGAGCGGTACTCCACACGTATAGGGGCTGCGGGGAACGTGGTTGCGCTGGGCGGGTTCGACGAGAAGGGCACCAATGAACTTTCTCTTGAGCCCCCTAATATGCGGAAGACCCGTGCGGCCCCGTCATGGAGATACTTGAGCAGCGGTCTGAAAAACTGGATCAAGATGCTGATCGGGTTTGTCCCCGCCTTTTTCACCTTTTACCTTACCAAGGACTGGTGGTTCCTTGCCTGGTTCGGGGCCTTTATCTGGTTCGGGATCACGGGGGCGCGCAACATCATCCAGTCTGTCCTGGGAGGGGGCGGTATCCGCCGGTCCCCCCTGCTGAAATGGAAAGATTATGTCAGCTGGGACCGCCTGACTGAATCTCTGCTCTTTACGGGATTTTCTGTTCCGCTCCTCGATTACCTGGTAAAGACCCTTCTGCTCGACAGGCTGTTTAACATCACAACGGCAACCAGCCCCGTTCTGCTGTACACGATGATAGCCCTGGCAAACGGGCTGTACCTCTCGGCGCACAATATTTTTCGTGGACTGCCCCGGGGCGCGGCCTTCGCAAACCTCTTCAGGACCGTTCTCTCCATTCCCCTTGCCGTTGTCTTCAGCATGGTGGCGGGCGATATTCTCTTCGCGAGTGGCATCGCGGATGCCAATGCCGTCCTCCAGAAGTGGGCGGCCGTGATCTCCAAAGGGGCGTCCGACTGCGTGGCCGGGTTCATAGAGGGGCTAGCCGATCGGTACCATAATATCGGTACCCGGATGTGGGACTACCGAAGCAAGCTTGCGCAGTTGTTTGATACGTATACCGATCTTGAACTGCTGTTCCCCGAGGCTGACGTGTGTGAGATGCTCGAGTTTCCTGAAAAATTCATCCGTGCCGTGAAAACCAGGGCACAAGGTCTCGAGAAGGTAGCCATCATAAACGCTCTCGATCTGATGTATTTCTGGATGTACCAGCCTCGTGCCCGGAGCGCGCTATCCGCGGTTGTACGGAGAATGTCCTCAGATGAGCGCCGGATCTTTATCCGCGCTCAATCGGTGCTTGCAATGAAGAGGGAGATAAACCGGCTGTTTGTCGATGGGATTGTGGGGAAAAACTCCTCTATGGCGCGCTCTTTTTATCTGGATCGTTCGGGGGAATATCTGCAGGTCATACAAAGAATCACATAAGGATTCAGGGCACAGACATATGGCACTCATTATAGCCCACAGGGGCGCGCGCAGTCTCGCCCCCGAAAACACACTGGCGGCGGCCCGCACGGCCTGGAAGGTGGGCGCCGATCTCTGGGAAACGGACGTGACGGTCACGAAGGACGGGGGGCTCGTGCTTCTGCACGATGAATCCCTGGCCCGCACCACCGATGTCCAGGACCGTTTTCCTGACCGCGGACCCTGGGGCTGCTCGGTATTTACCCTGGATGAGATCCGTTCGCTGGATGCGGGTTCCTGGTTTGTGGAGGCCGATCCCTTCGGACGGATCGCGGCGGGGGAGGTCGGGCGGGAAGCCCTGGTATCCTTCCGCGGTGAGAAGGTCCCCACGCTGCGCGAGGCCCTCTGTTTTACACACGACACCTCCTTCCCCGTCAACCTGGAATTGAAACGCCTCCCCCCGGCCCTGAAGGGGTTCCCCCTCGTTGAGCGGGTCCTGGCGATGATCGATGAACATGCGGTGGACCATGGGCTCGTTATGATCTCTTCCTTTCACCATGAATGGCTGCGTGAGATTCAGATGCGTGCCCCCGGGGTTGCGGTCCAGGCCCTGATCGGC
>CAZNBR010000080.1:0-9756 GCA_964571315.1 uncultured Syntrophaceae bacterium | reverse complement strand
GTGACGATACTCGACCCCGATCTGTGCCCCCGGTATACCGCCCGGCTCATAAAGGATATTGAAATACGTCCCTCTCCTCCATGGATGCGGATGAGGCTCGAGGCAGCGGGGTTGCGTGCGATCAACAATGTTGTTGATGTGACGAATTTCGTCATGCTGGAATACGGCCAGCCCCTGCATGCCTTCAATTTCCGGTCTCTCGAAGAGGGGCGGATCGTCGTGAGGGGCGCCCGGGAGGGTGAACAGTTTGTTTCCCTGGACGAAAAGCCCCGGACACTGAGCGCCGATACCCTGATGATCTGTGACGGGGTCAAGCCGGTCGCGGTTGCCGGCATAATGGGCGGGCTCGATTCCGAGGTGGAGGATGATACAAAGGATGTCCTCCTTGAGAGCGCCTATTTCAATTCTTCCTCCATCCGAAAATCCTCGAGAGCCCTGGGAATGGGTACGGACGCCGCCTTTCGCTTTGAACGGGGAATAGACCCCGACGGGGTGGTCAGAGCCCTCGACAGGGCGGCCCAACTGATAGCCGATCTGTCGGGCGGTTCGATATGCAGAGGGCATATTGATGAGTATCCCCGGAAGATCGGAGCGATACGGGATATATCCCTCCGACCCGAACGGGTGAACAGGATCCTGGGTACACAGATTGAAGCAGCGGAGATGAAAGGGATCCTTGAAGGACTCGAAATGGCCGTGAACGAAAAGGAGCCAGGAGCGTTTCTGGTGACGCCTCCCACATTCAGGGTTGACATTACACGGGAGATAGACCTGACCGAAGAGATAGCACGGGTCCATGGTTACGAAGGCATTCCTACATCCCTGCCCGAGCTTTCACCCGAAGCGGTGACCACGAGCGATAAGAGGAAGCTGCAAAGCAGGATCCGAACTATATTGAACGGTTATGGGTATTCAGAGGTTATCAACTACAGCTTTGTCTCTCCCACGGTGGCGGGCATTCTCGGTTTGAGTGAGGATGATGAGGGACGGAGGTTCATACGGCTTGAAGATCCCCTCGGTGAAGACATGTCCGTCATGAGGACGGGTCTGGTGTATGGTCTTCTGGGGACGATGAGAAAAAACGTCAGTGCCGGAAATCATGACCTTCGAATATTCGAGATGGGAAAGGTGTTCACCGATGTCGGAGAAGAACTGCCCCGGGAGCAGGAAAGGGTAGGGGCTCTTGTCTGTGGCGCCCGCTATGACAGGTTGTGGCACTTCGATGAAGGCTTGCATGCCGATTTCTACGACCTGAAGGGGTGCATGGAGAATCTGTTTGACGCCCTGAAGATTCGAGATATCCGGTTCACATCCGGTTGCGACCGGCCCTTTCTCCATCCCGGAAGATCGTGTCACGTGATATCGGACGGGAGGGCCATCGGATTTCTGGGCGATGTTCACCCCGATGTCCTTGAAAAGATGGACATAAAGGGGAAGGCCGTGGTCTTTGAGCTCGATCTTCATTCGGTTATCCCCCTCTTGTGTGAGGATTTTCTCTACCGTAATATCCCGAAGCTTCCTTCCGCTTCGAGAGATGTTGCCTTTGTGGTGGATGAGGCAGTGGAGGGGAGATTCCTGCTGGATCTCGCCCTTGAAAAAGATGAGAATTTACTTGAGTGTATAGATATATTTGATGTATATGTCGGTAAAGGAATTCACGATGGGATGAAAAGTCTGGCCGTGAGATTTACATATCGTTCGGCTACGAGAACTCTGACGGACAGCGAGGTCAACGAGGTCCATGAACGGCTCGTGGAGACAATAGTGAAAAACACGGGAGCAAAGATCAGGGGACTGGAGATTTAAATATCATAACGAGGGAGGGAGAGATGACAAAAGCTGATATCATAAGAAATGTGCATGAGAAGATAGGTGTCTCGAAGAGCGATGCAGCGCGCTTTGTAGAGTCGGTGTTTGACATCATAAAGGATACCCTTGCCGGAGGTGAAGATGTCAAGATCTCCGGGTTTGGCAAATTGAGTATCAGAGAAAAAACAGCCCGCAGGGGGAGAAACCCACAGACCGGTAAGGAGATCGAAATATCGGCCAGAAAAGTTTTGACCTTTAAATCAAGCCAGGTGTTAAAAAAAGCGCTCAACAACTGATGCCCTGAATGGTTATCTTGTCTCGGATTTTTGCGGGTCCCCTATTATGGTTATTCCTGACAAGAATTATTTCCGTATCGGTGAGGTTGGCAGGATACTGGGCGTGGAACCGTACGTTGTCAGATACTGGGAGTCGGAATTCAAGACGGTGAGGCCGATGCGGACGAGGTCGGATCAGCGCCTTTACCGGAGGAAAGACGTCGAGCAGTTGCTGGAGATCAAAAACCTGCTGTACGAAGAGATGTTTACTATAGCCGGAGCCAGGAAGCGCTTGGCCCGTATCAACAAGGGAGAGGAGAGTTCCCTTGACGTGGATGGCAGACTGGCTGACATCAAGAGGGGACTCAAGGAAATAAGAGAAATTATCAGTTGAACGGTGCTGGTAATTCTCAAGGTGTTTGCATGAAAAAGCCGGTTTTTAAACCGGCTTTTTGCGTAGTTACCCGCATTGGATGAAAGACTCATCCATAGAACTCTTCAGGGCCTGTAAGAGGATCTTGCTACGAGGAGAGTTATCTTCTAGATCCCCGTTTTGATGCCTTCAGGGGATTGATTTTTTGGACCGCTTCTTTTGCGCTCTTTTCTATGTGCGTCGCTGACGGACATACACCTACAGTCCATTTCCCGGCGGGATCAGGGTACATCATGCAATATTTGACGGAAGAATATTCAACGCACCTGTTGCACCCTTCGCATTGTTCAATGATCGTGTGGCAACTACCCCCATTAAAATTACATCCTTTTTTGCTCATAAAGACACATTCAAAACCTTCTTTAACAGTTTGGCAAAGCATGGGAATCGTCCCCCTTTTTTTGATTGAGTGCGCATCGGACAAAAAAAATCGGGTCGTTGTGCTGCATCGCCCCGATGGTTGCAAATGCTCCGAATAGACTGGCGCGCTTCCTAACAGATAAAAAATTCCGTGTCAATAAAAAAATGGGGAGGATCCGTAAAAGCCATATAATATTGACCGAATCTGCTAAACATGTTACTTGCATTTCATCCCAGGGGATACTAATGTGTGTGCCCTGAGTGGGTTTACGGGTGAAGGTTTCCAAGGAACGGAAGAGGGCCGTGTAGAATGAAGAAGAGTGACCTGGCAGGAATATTCTTGAGGTCTCTATCCATTCAATCTTCATGGAATTTCCGGGGGATGCAGAATGTGGGATTTGCCTATTCCCTGATTCCCCTGGCCAGATCCGGGGGAAACAAAAAATGGATCTCCGGGATACTGGCACGGCACATGCGCCCGTTCAGTTCCCATCCGTATCTGACGGGAGCGATCATAGCTTCTGTGGCCAGACTGGAGGAGGAATCTGTTGAAAGTAGAGACTGTCCGGAGGCGGTTCGCCGTAAAGAAGCACTGATGGCCCCCTATGCCGCAGTGGGTGATCCCTTTTTCTGGGGAGGGCTCAGGCCGTTCTCGTCGGTGGCCGGGGTTATCCTTGCGCTTGGGGGATTGGTCGTTGCCCCCCTGTTTTTTCTGTTGGTATACAATTCCATCCATATGTGGATACGCTTGAAGGGATTTATCGAGGGTTATCAAGACGGGAAGGGTGGTATCGGTTTTCTGGTAAGGATAGCTCTGCCTTACAAAACCAAGGTGCTCAAGTGGGGTACGACGTTCTTTCTTGCCCTTCTGTGTGCGGTCTTTGTGGATTCCTCTTTTCCGCTTGTGAATCTTGCATGGGGATTAGTACTGGGGGAAACCCTTGCTCTTGTCCTTTTGTGCTCCTGGTTGGTGGGCAGAGGAATATCCTCTCTCGCAGTGCTATATGGGGCGGCACTCTTTTTTGTGGTGGTAGTGTAGTATGAAGAGAACAAAGGCGTTCACCCTGAAAAATAAACTGGGACTTCACGCGAGGGCCGCCGCCAAGATAGTGAGGGTACTCAGCAGGTATGAATCGAATGTGTTTCTTGCGAAAGACGGAGAAAAGATTGACGGCAAGAGTATCCTCGAGATACTGACTCTTGCATGTCCCATGGGAAGCCGCCTCACCATTGAGGCTGAAGGTCTGGATGCGGATGATGTCATGCGGGAGCTTGAAAAACTCATAGAAGATAAATTTGGAGAAGAGTAATTGGGCGAGAATGAACTGAAGACAATAACCGCTCTGAGGGGTATCGGGGTGTCTCCTGGTATCGTGATTGGACGGGCCTATGCCTTGAATCACCAGGATGTCAAGGAAACGCTCTATAAACTGGATAATGGCCGCTTTGTCTCCAGGGAGATAAAGCGGTTCAAGAAGGCCCTCAGGGACTCCAAAAAGGAATTACTGGAGATAAAGAAGGACATTGATGATCGCAAGGGGATAGGGCCGCTCCTTATCGATGTCTATATCATGATACTCGAAGACAAAACCCTCGTCGGCAATACCATAAAGAATATAGAGGAACAATGTGTCAACGCCGAATGGGCGTTGAAGATGACGATCTCCAGTCACCAGGAGATATTCGATAAGATAGAAGACGGCTACCTCAGGGAGCGTATCAGGGATCTGGAGTATGTGGGGCAGAGGATACTGAGGAATCTGTCCGGGAAGATGCATGAAAAAATCTCCGATATCAAGGGGGAGGTTGTCATTGTCGCGAGAGACCTCTCACCGGCCGATACGGTCCAGATGGCGACCAGTAAGATCCTCGGCTTTGCCACGGACATGGGCGGAAAGACCTCTCATACCGCGATCGTGGCAAAATCGATAGAGATCCCCGCGGTTGTCGGGCTGGAAAAGGTTACCGCAGAGGTGAACACCGGTGATATCATCATCGTTGACGGGACGGCGGGTGTTGTTATCGTCAATCCCGATCCGGAGGTGATAAAGAGATACGAGGACAAAAAGCGGCACTACCTCGCAATGGAAGAGGATATGCTCAAGGATGCCCACCTTCCCGCCGTGACGGCGGATGGCCATAGTGTGGGTGTAGGGGCGAACATAGAGTTTGTCGAAGAGGTACCATCGGCGGTGTTTCACGGGGCCAATGGTGTGGGTCTCTACCGGACGGAATTTATCTATATAAACAGGAGGGAGCTTCCCACCGAAGAGGAGCACTTTTTAAATTATAAGAAGGTGATAGAGGGAGAGGGAATCAAGTGGGCCACCATCAGAACCTTTGACCTGGGGGGTGATAAGTTTATCTCCGATGCCGGTCTGGCCGAAGAGATGAACCCGGCGATGGGGCTGAGGGCGATACGATTCTGTCTCCAGGAGGTTGAACTCTTCAAGGTACAGCTGAGAGCTATACTGCGCGCCAGTGCCTACGGCAATACCGGCATCCTGCTTCCCATGATTTCCGGCATCCAGGAGATTGTGGATGCCAGGAACATCATCGATGAGGTAAAGGAGGAACTCGTATCGGGTGGGATTCCCATTGATGAAGATATAAAGATAGGGATTATGATAGAGGTTCCCTCTGCGGTGATCATGGCCGATAGATTGGCGGAGAAGGTGGATTTCTTCAGTATCGGCACCAATGATCTGATACAATATGCGCTTGCGATCGACCGGGTGAACGAGCGGGTTACCTATCTCTATGAACCCCTTCACCCCGCCGTGCTGATGATGCTCAGACAGGTTGTCGGTGCGGGACACCAGGCCGGTATAAAGGTTGCCATGTGCGGTGAGATGGCGGGTGACCCTCTGTGCACGCCCATTCTGCTGGGCCTTGAACTTGATGGATTGAGCATGACCCCTCTGGCGATACCCCGCGTCAAGAAAATAATCCGTAATTCGACGGTCAGGGAATCTGCAGAATTGCTGGAAACGGTGATAACCTTTTCGACGGCCCGCGAGATCGAACAATATGTGAGAGAGTACATGATTCGGAGATTCCCGGAATGCTGCCCGGTTACCTGGCAGGTCAGCTGAGGGCGAGACGGATAGATAAAGAGAGTCTATGGTAACCAGATCGAAATGGAAACGGTTCGGCAGGCGGGTAGGGGAATACTACAGCGGCCTCCTGTATGAAGAGAAGAAATCCCCCCTGTTCCGGCTCCTGGGCAGGGCGCTGTCCAAGGCAAAAGCGGACGAACAGGACCTGGACAAACTGAAGGGTCTCTCGGGGAAAGGGGTGGTTGTCCACGCCCTGAAGAATCAGAGCCAACTCAACTGCCTGATACTTCGGAACGTCTTGACCAGGGGTGATGTTGAGAGGCCCGTCTATTGTCACGGCATTAACATGCTTCTCTGGCAACCCTTTCGGGATGCCTTGAGGGCGATCCTCTCGCAATTTTTCCACAACCCCTTCAAGAATAACTATCTGAAAAGGATAACGAAAGAGGGAAAAAGCTCCGTCGTGTACCTCCGGGGTTCGGAGTTTATCGGGGGCAGGAGTGTGAAAGACCCCCTCGGACAATTGATTGACGTGCAAAGGGAGATGGACACCCCGGTCTTTCTGGTGCCGCAGCTTGTCGCGTACGGGCGTAGACGGGAGAAAAAGGACAAGAGCCTGGCGGACCTGCTGTTCGGTCAGCTCGAAAATCCGGGAACGCTGCGAAGGCTGGTAACCTTCTTCAGGTACTATCACAAGGCCTTTGTCGTGTCCTGTGAGCCCGTCAACCTCTCTGAATTTCTGGAGAACAACAGCGGGAAGTCCAGAGAGGCCATCAGCTATCTCCTGAGGCGGGAGCTCATAGACAGGATTGATGATGAAAAGAGAGCCATTGTCGGGCCTGTCCTCAAATCGCGGGAGGAAATTGTCGGGATAGCCCTGAGAGACCCGGGATTGATACAGTTCATGGAGGAGATGGCCTCAACCGGAAAGGAAGAGTACGGCACCATCGTCGACAGGGCTCAGGGGTATCTGCTTGAGATAGCCGCCGGGTATAATGACACGTACGTGGGATTCATGGACAGGATCCTCACCTGGTTATGGAACAATATATATGACGGTGTAATTGTAGAAAAGGAAGGCCTCGCGCGGATGAGGGAGGTCTCCAAAAAGATACCCTTTGTCGTGATCCCGTGTCATCGCAGCCACATAGACTATCTCCTGATTCACTATGTCTTTTACTACAACAACATACAGCTCCCCTTTGTCGCCGCCGGTGCCAATCTCAGCTTCTGGCCCGTGGGATACTTCGCCAGGAATCTGGGAGCTTTCTTTATCAGAAGGACGATCGGTGGCAATGCCCTGTACGGAGAGGCCCTTGCCAAATACGTCAAGACACTCCTCGCGGAGGGGTTCCCCATAGAATTCTTTATTGAAGGGGGAAGGAGCCGTACCGGGAAGATGGTGATGCCGAAATACGGTCTCTTCTCGATGATTATGCAGGCCTACAGGGAATCACATTTTGATGATCTGGCCATCATTCCGGTTTTTATCGGATACGACAGGGTTGTGGAAGAGAAGTCTTATCTGAAGGAACTGGAAGGAGGCAGCAAGGAAAAGGAAAAGGTATCGTCCCTGCTCAAGAGTGTCAATATCCTCAAGAAACGCTACGGGGGTGTTTACATGAATGTGGGGGAGCCGATGCTGCTCAAGTCGTACCTCGCTTCACAGGAGATCCCCATTGAGGAGATGACCCTTTCTGAGAGAAGGGTTCTATACAGAAGAATGGGGTATGAGGTCGTTAATGAAATAAACAGGGTGTCCGTCGTGACCCCCTTCTCTCTGGTAGCAGCAGGACTCCTGTCCTACTACCGAAGGGGGATATCCCATGATGATCTGATGGAGATCCTCAATGAATTTTATGATTATCTCGACTACCGAAACGTGAGATTTGCATCCACCTTTGTCAACAGGGAAAGGGCCATCAACGATGCCCTGGGGATGTTTGAGTCATCCGGGTTTATATCGAGGATGGGGCCCGAAGAGGAGGATGAGGAAGATGAACTTGCCGAGACGATATACTCCGTGGATGAAAACAGAAGGCTGAATCTCGAGTATTACAAAAACAATATCCTCCATTCCTTTGTCTCCCTCTCGTTCGTCTCCATCTCTATCCTCTCCAGCTCCCGCACCACGGTCTCCCTTTCCGAGGTGATGGAGGACTACAACTTCTTCAAGGCCCTGTTCATGGACGAATTTATATATGACAACAAGGTGGATGATCGTGAAGAGGTCCAGAGGGTTATATCATATGCGCGTGACAGGGGCATGATTATTGTCCATGAAGGCGCCGGCGGGTCGGCCTCTATAGAGGTGACCGGTAAGGGGAGGGCAACTCTTCCGTCATTTGCCGGGTTGGTACAGAATTATCTGGAGTCTTACTGGATTGCGTCCAGAGGATGCGCATATCTGAAAAACAGGGGGAGACAGGAGAAAGATCTTATAAAAAAGATCTATAAGCTCGGTGTGAAAATGTACAAAAAGGGGGAAATCTCCAAGACAGAGGCCACCTCCCAGTCCAATTACAAAAACGCCCTGAAGTTTCTTATGGACTATGGCGCAATATCGATGTCCAATAGCGAGGAAAACGAAGGCGTACGAACCTTCTCCCTGGTTGACAAGGGGCGCCTGGAGTCCCTCAGGCGGAAGTTGTTCAAGTTTATGAGATAGGGATATAAAAGTTTCGGGTTCCGAAACCCGAAACCCTTCTCTTCTATCCTATACTGTAAAAGGCGCTCTTCCCTCTGTATATCGATTGGTCTCCCAGTTCCTCCTCTATCCTGATGAGCTGATTGTACTTTGCGAGGCGTTCACTCCTGGAGACGGAGCCGCTCTTGATCTGTCCGCAGTTCAGCGCAACGGCGACATCGGCCATGAAGGTGTCTTCCGTTTCTCCCGATCGGTGGGATATGACGGTGGTGTATCCGGCCTCCTTTGCCCTCTCAATGGTTTCAATGGTCTCTGTCAGTGTGCCTATCTGATTGAGTTTGATCAGGATGGAGTTTGCCACGCCGAGGGATATCCCCTTCTCGAGTCTTTCCCTGTTGGTGACGAAGATATCATCTCCCACGATCTGTATCTTTGACCCCAGTGCGTCCGTCATCAGCTTCCACCCGTCCCAGTCATCCTCCGCCAGACCATCTTCGATCGATATGATCGGGTACCGTTCGACCAGGTCGCTATAAAAAGCGACAAGTGCTTCGGATGTCTTGACCGGGTTTTTCTCTGCGGAGAGCGTATAGTTTCCGTCCCGGTAGAATGAACTTGCGGCCGCATCGATGGCGATGAAGACGTCGCCGCCCGGTGAATACCCGCTCTTTTCGATGGCCTCCATGATAAGCAAGAGGGCCTCCTCATTGGATTTCAGATTTGGGGCGAATCCGCCCTCATCTCCGACCGCCGTGCTGTAGCCCTTTCCCCGCAGAACGGCCTTGAGGTGGTGAAAAATTTCGCTGCACATCCGGATCCCCTCTCTGAAATCGGGGGCTCCGACAGGCATAATCATGAATTCCTGTATATCAACGTTATTGTCGGCATGCTGTCCTCCGTTCAGGATGTTTGTCATGGGGACGGGTATGTCCTTGGCGGAGATGCCCCCGAGGTACCGGTACAGGGGAAGTCCGGTTGCCTCTGCGGCCGCCCTGGCGCAGGCGAGCGAGACGCCCAGTATGGCGTTGGCGCCGAGGGAACTTCGGTTGTCCGTCCCGTCCAGTTCGATCATGGTGCGGTCGATTTCCCTCTGAAAGAGGCAATCCATGCCTATGATCTCCGGCCCTATCTTGTAATTTACGTTTTCGACGGCCTTCTCGACACCTTTTCCCA